>NZ_RZSU01000160.1:0-11730 GCF_003997585.1 Mesorhizobium sp. M5C.F.Cr.IN.023.01.1.1
AGGTTAGAGCGCGGTTTTGGTGGAACCAAAACCGCGCTCTAACTCTTTGCTTTAACGCATTTTGTCGGACGCCAAACGAAGATGCTTGGCTGGAAAAGCTAAGACGCTGCGACTTCCGCTGGTTTGGTCGCTTTTTTCTGCAGATTGAGCAGATTGCCCAGCAGGATCAGCAAGGCGCCGCCGGCGGTGAAGGCGTCAATCTGCTCCTGATAAAGCAGCCAGCCGATCAGCGCCGACAGCGGCACGCGTAAAAAGTCCATCGGCGATATGACTGTCGCGTCGGCATAGGCGAGCGCGCGGGCCATGCAGAAATGCGACGACATGCCGGTGAAGGCAATCAGCAGGATCCACGGCCACAGTTCGAGCGGCGGGTTGCGCCATTCGTAGAGCGCCGGGATAAGGCCGAGCACCGACTGAATGACCAGCATCCAGAAGATGATGGACACGACGCTGTCCGTCCGCGTCAGCGATTTGACCAGGACCACAGATATGCCGAAGCAGACCGCAGCACCCAGCACGACGATATGTCCCGGATCGACAGAGCCGACGCCTGGACGGACGATGATCACCACACCGATCAGCCCGAGCACGATGGCTGCAAGCCTTGGCCGGCTTAGTCTTTCACCAAGAAAGCCGACCGCCAGAATGGCCGTCCAGATCGGCGTCGTGAATTCGATGGAGATCAGCACGGCCAGCGGGATCAGCGTCAAGGCGTAGAGCCATGCCGCCTGGCCGACAAAATGGACGACATTGCGGGCGATGTGAGCCAAGGGGCGTTTGGTGCGCATTGCCGCAAAACCGCCGGATATCATCACCAGCGGCAGGAGGATGAAGAGGCCGATCACCGAGCGCAGTTCCAGCACCTGGAATACGTTGAGCTCAGCCGTCGTGGCGCGGCCGGCGACCGACATCGTCAGAAACGATGCGATCGACAGCGCCATCCAGAACGCGGCCCAGGGGATCGAGGGTGAGGGTGCCATGCGCGCTATGTCGCAAGCCGGGACTTTCACCGCAACCGCTAGTCGACGCATTCGGCTGGGCCAGAAGCGACGTGTTGCAAAACGGTCATGTTGAAGGCGGAACCTGCCGTCACGGCGGGCGTTGGTCCAACAGCCAGTTCATTGCAAATATCGTCGTTCCGATATCAACGAGAAGAGACCCCATGAAATCATTTGCACGATTTGTACTTGCCGGCTGCCTGGCGGCTGCAACTGGCGCAGCTCGCGCCGACGAAGCCGATTTTCTCCGCTCGTTCGAGGGGAACTTCGCCGGCAAGGGTACCGTCAAGGTAACCACCGAGGCGCCGACGGTGAACGTCTCCTGCCGCTTCAATTCCGACGCGACATCGAGTTCATTGTCGCTGGACGGCACCTGCCGCGGTCTCGTCGTGGTGACGCGCGCCATCAGTGCCGATCTGAAGTCCAGCGGGACGAAGTACACCGGCACCTATGTCGGATCCCGCACCGGGCCGGCACAGCTCAGCGGCAAGCGCTCGGGCAATGCGATCAATCTCGGCATCCGTTGGGCCAGGGAGGTCAACGGCGATCGCACGGCGCAATTGACGGTCGAGAAGAGCGGCGAGGACGGCATGCGGCTGACCGTTATCGACGTCGACCCGAAAACCGGCGAGCGCGTGATGACCAGCCGGATCGATTTGCGTCGTATCTGAAGCCCGCTCTTAAGCATGATCTTTTCCACACCGGATTCCACTTTTCGGGAATCATGCATCAGTCCTCGATCGGCTCGGGCGGGTGGGCATTGCTGCCCTTGCCGAAGGTGTAGCCGGTCTCCACCGCTCTGCGGCCGAACTTGTCGCGCAGCGTGTCGATGGCGCCTTCGGCCATGGCGCGCTTGCGCGACTGGATATCGACGAGATCGGGCGGATCGGCCTTGTCGTCATTCGAGAGGTCGCTGACACCGATACCGAGCAGCCGGTATTTCGTACCATCCGTCTCCTTGCGCAGCAGGTCGAGCCCGGTCGAAAAAATGCGGTCGGCCAGCCGTGTCGGGTCGCCAAGCTGGCGGTTGCGCGTGCGGGTCTTGAAATCCTGCGTCTTCAGCTTCAGCACGACGGTGCGCCCGGCAATGCCGGATTTCTTCAGCCGCCCCGAGACCTTTTCCGACAGCGCTCTGAGCACCGAAACCAGTTCATCCAGGGAGGAGATGTCGGTGTCGAAGGTGGTCTCCGCCGAGACGCTTTTCGCATCCTGGTCGGGATGGACGCGGCGGTCGTCCTCGCCGCGCGAAAGATGGTAGAGCCGGTCGCCCATCACGCCGTAGCGGCGCATCAGGTCGCCGCGCTCCATGCGCTGCAGCTGGCCGATTAAGCGGATGCCGTCCCGTTCAAGCGTGGCGGCGAAGGCTTTTCCCACGCCCCAGATCAGCGTCACCGGCTGCTCGGCCAGAAAGCCTGATGCCTCGGCCTCGCCGATCACCGAAAAGCCGCGTGGCTTGCGAAAGTCCGACGCCACCTTGGCCAGGAACTTGCAGTAGGACAGGCCTGATGAAACGGTGATGCCGATCTCTTTCTCCACGCCGAGCGCGAAGCGTGCCAGCACCACCGCGGGCGGCAAGCCATGCAGGCGGTCGGTGCCGGCAAGGTCCAGAAACGCTTCGTCGATGGAGATCGGCTCGACCAGCGGCGTCAGCGCCTGCATCATGGCGCGTACCTCACGGCCGACGCGTGCGTATTTTTCCATGTCCGGCGGGATGACAACCGCTTCCGGACAGGCTTCGAGCGCCTTGAACATCGGCATCGCCGAGCGCACCCCGTGGATGCGGGCGATATAGCAAGCGGTGGAGACGACGCCGCGCTTGCCGCCGCCGATGATCAACGGCCGGTCCTTCAACGCCGGGTTGTCGCGCTTTTCGACCGCAGCATAAAACGCGTCGCAATCGATATGGGCGAGATGCAGCCGATAGAGCTCCGGATGGCGGGCAAGTCGTGGACTGCCGCAGCGTTCGCAGCGCCGTGCCTCGCCGCGCTGAAAGGTCAGGCAGTCGCGGCAAAAACCGTGATCGGGATTGTTGACAGGAGCCGCCATCGCTGCGAACATAAAGAGAACAAAGGCAATGGTACGTCAGGACGGACGCCACGACAAGGCGGTGGGCCGGGAGAGAGCTCATGAATACGACCATAGCGCCGCTGGTGCCTGAGCTTTGGGCTGATTTCGAAGATCTTTTCGGTAAGCAAGGCGCCTGCTACGGCTGCTGGTGCACACATTTCCGGATGTCGCCGGCAACGCGCCGCGCCAGCGACCGGCAGCGCAACAAGGACCACATCAAGGCGCGGATCGAGGCCGGGCCACCACCGGGCCTGCTGGCTTTCGAGGATGGCAAGGCGGTCGGCTGGATGCAGATCGGCCCGCGCGCCGACGTGCCCGAATGGAACAATAGGGGCAGGGGGTCGGCGCCGGTCGATCCTGCCGACGCCACGGATCCGGGCGTCTGGGCGATCTCCTGCTTCTTCATACGCGTCAAGGCGCGCGGCAGGGGCGTGACGCACCGGCTGGTCGAAGGCGGCATCGAGTTTGCTCGCCAGAATGGCGCGCGGCTGGTCGAGGCGTGTCCGACCGACCTGTCGAAAGATTCGCGTTCGATCGGGCTGTTCGTCGGCTCGTCGCGGGTCTTCGAGAAAGCCGGCTTCGAGAGGCTGGTCGAGCGCAAGGCGGGCCGACCGCTGATGCGATTGATGCTTTAACCAGTGCTGCTGTGCGCGCCGCGATGCGTTTCACCGGGGCGATCGCCAGGATGACCGCTCGGACGTCTATGATCTTCTTCGCGCACTCGATCTTCTTTCCGTGCGCGGCGTGCAGGTGACGAATATGAGCCTGTCGGGTCCTGCGAATGCCCTTCTCGAGCAGTTTGTCCGGAAATTTTCTGAAGGCGGCATGGTGATCGTCGCCGCTGCCGGCAATGGAGGTCCCAAGGCCGGACCTGCCTATCCGGCGGCCTACGCGGAATGATCGCGGTGACGGCGGTGGACCGCATGAAACGCCCCCTACAGGCGTGCCAGCCGCGGCGAGCATATCGACCTGGCCGCCCCCGGCGTCGAAGTATGGACAGCCGCGTCGGTCAGCGGCGCAAGAACGGTGCCCGGTACCTAGCGCTCAGGAGGGATTGCACCTCGCCCGTTTCGGCTTACGGTTACGATTGGAGTTTTCTACCAGAAGAATAGCAACGGAGATTCTGCGTGAACCGTGTTCTGCCGGCCGTCTTTGTTCTCTCGCTCAGCGCGCCTGCCTTCGGCCAGACCGTCGATGGCGAGGGTGCGAAGCAGCTCTCCGAAAATCTGTCTCGCTACATCGGCAGTAAGGCGATCGACAGCGGATTCCTGAAGGTTTCCGTGGAAGGCGACGCTTACAAACTCGCCGTCGACTTCAAACCTGTCGTGAACCTGTTGGCGACGCAGCATTCCTTCAAGTTCGACTTCAGCCCCTACGCATTCCTCGTCAAGCCAAGCAGCAACGGGACGTGGAATGTCTCTGCGGATTTGTCGCCAAGCGGGTCCTTCGAGTTCATGGGGCCGGAAGGCCCGCAGAGCATGCAATTCTCGATTACCGACGGCAACTTTTCCGGCGTCTACGATCCCGAATTGGCGGCTTTCACCAGTGCCACACAGTCGATGGCCGGCATGACGATGAATTCCCAGGACGCCATGCAGCGCGCCAAAGTGAGCACCGGCGCCGGTATCGCCACGATGAGTGCGACCAAAGCTGCGAATGGCGGCGTGGATTTCACCGCGACGCAGACGGTCGCCGATTTTGCCGAAACGCTTGATTTTGACGATGCCAAAAGCGGGCTGAAATTCCCGCTTACAATCAAATCGCCAGAACTGTCGGTGAATGCGACCGGCAAAGGGATGCGGACAAAGCCATTTCTCGATCTGCTGGCATTTGCCGTCGCCAATGAAGACGAAGCCAAGCTGAAGGCCAACCAGGCGCAGCTCAAATCGCTTTTACTCGCCGCGCTGCCGCTGTGGGAGCGGATCGACGGAAGCTACGGATTCAAGGATGTCACTGTCGAAAGCCCGGTCGGGCATTTCGGAGCGACGGAGCTGGGCACCAGCTTCGGGACCGACGGCATCGCCCAGAACGGAGCAGTCAACTATACGATCAAGGCCGCAGGATTGACGATCCCTCAGAATCTTGTGCCCGCCTGGGGTGCGGCGCTGCTGCCCACCGACATCAATCTGAATTTCGGCGGCGCCAACATCGATCTTGACAGTATGGCGAAAAAGGCGATCGAGGCCTTTGATCTCAACAATAATCCGCCGCTGCCGGCCGACTTTGGCGATCGGATCAAGGCTGATTTCATGGCCAAGACGCCGAAATTTGTCATCGGCCACAGCACGGTGAAGAATGGCGACATGGAAATCGCAATGGAAGGCGAGATGACGTTCCCCGGCATGAAGCCCGAGGCAAATGTGACGATCGATATCGCAGGCTATGACAGAATTGTGGAAAGCCTGCAGGCGGCGGCGAAGTCGGAGCCGGAAGCCGCGCAATATGTGCCGGTGGCGCTTGCGATCAAGGGATTCGGCAAGACGCTGCCGGACGGTCGCATCGAATGGGTCGTCAACGGCAAGCCGGACGGTTCGGTCACGGTCAATGGTGTCATGGTGAAGCCGGCCGATCCGGTTGCGAATGATGACGGCGACGACAGCGAAGAAGAAACGACGCCGTAGGCGTTTTCGCGATCCGGTCGTCACTCATATCGAATGTTCATGGTCGTCGTCGCCAAGCGGCAGCGCCCGCAGCGCCTTGCCGACGGAAGCCGGCGGCGTGCTGGTTTCCGCCGCGAACCGCATGAGCGTCGGCTCGTGGGCGAGGATGAACTGCAGCACGCCGGCCAGGAAACCCGGCTCGCCGGCTGCCTGGCGGATGGAATGCGCCTCGATGCCGGTGATCGCGAGGAAACGGGGCAGAAGTTCCGGATCGGCGGCGACGAAGCCCAATGCCTTCACGGCAATGGTTTCCGCTTCCTCGCGCATTGACGCTGCGTTTGCCATCACTACCTTCTTGCGCGGTGGAACGAGTCTCTTTTCGGCAGTAATCGCAAGCGTCGCCTGCGGCAAGCCATCTAACTCTGCAATGCGGTGTCCGAGGTGAAATCCGAAGCTTTTCCGGCAGCCGGTTTCCGTTTCGTCAATTATATTGCCGTAGAGTCGAGCAGGGTTTGGTGCGTACCGGCGAGGGCGCATGACGGCAACCTTCAAGCGGAAGGCAGGCCGAGACGGGAATTTGATGCCTAAGAAGGTCATGATCGTCGAGGACAACGAGCTCAACATGAAGCTCTTTCGGGACCTCATCGAAGCGAGCGGTTACGAGACGGTACGCACGCGCAACGGCCTGGAAGCGCTGGATCTGGCGCGACTGCACAAGCCGGACCTTATTTTGATGGACATCCAGCTGCCCGAAGTGTCGGGGCTGGAGGTGACCAAATGGCTGAAGGAGGACGACGACCTCCATGTCATACCGGTCATTGCCGTCACTGCATTCGCGATGAAGGGCGATGAGGAGCGTATCCGCCAAGGTGGCTGCGAAGCCTATATTTCCAAGCCGATCTCGGTGCCGCGTTTCATCGAAACCATCAAATCCTACCTGGGCGACGCCTGATGCGCCCTTCCAGCCGAGCCGGAGCTTTATGAGATGACTGCACGGATCCTCGTCGTCGACGACATCCCTGCCAATGTGAGGCTGCTCGAGGTCCGGCTGCTTGCCGAATATTTCGAGGTGCTGACCGCCACGAACGGGATGGACGCGATCGAGACCTGCGAAAACGGCAAGGTCGATGTCGTGCTGCTCGACGTGATGATGCCTGACATGGACGGGTTCGAGGTCTGCCGGCGGCTGAAGAGCGACCCGGCGACGTCGCACATCCCCGTCGTCATGATCACCGCGCTCGACCAGGTTTCGGACCGGGTGCGCGGCCTCGAGGCCGGTGCCGACGATTTTCTGACCAAGCCGGCCAACGATCTGCAGCTGATGACGCGCGTCAAAAGCCTGGTCAGGCTGAAGACGTTGACCGACGAGCTGCGCTTGCGCGCCTCGACCACGCGCAATATCGGCATCGAGGAGCTGTTGAGCCGCAACTTCGCGTCCGCAGACACCACGCCGAAGGTTCTGCTGATCGACGAGCGCAAATCCTCCTTCGAGCGCGTCCAGAAAATGCTGCGCGGCACCGCCGACCTCGACATCGCCACCGATCCGCATGCCGGCTTCTTCCTGGCCGCCGAGACGCCCTATGAATGCGTGATGATCTCGACGGCCTTTGCCGATTTCGATCCGCTCAGGCTCTGCTCGCAACTGCGTTCGCTCGATCGCACCCGTTTCGTGCCGATCATCCTTCTGGCGCAGGAGGGTGAGGAGGGGCGCATCATCCGCGGCCTCGAACTCGGCATCAACGACTATCTGATGCGGCCGATCGACCAGCAGGAGCTGACCGCTCGGCTGCGCACGCAGGTGCGCCGCAAGCGCTACAACGACCAGCTGCGTGCCAGCGTCACCCAGACCATCGAGATGGCGGTGACCGACGCGCTGACTGGGCTGCACAATCGCCGATACCTCGACAGCCACCTGCAGACGTTGTTCGACCGTGCCGTGGCGCGGCGACGGCCGCTGTCGATGATGATCACCGATCTCGACCGCTTCAAGACGATCAACGATGCACATGGCCATGACGGCGGCGACGAGGTGCTGCGCGAATTTGCGCGGCGGCTGCGCAAGAATGTGCGCGGCATCGATCTCGCCTGCCGTTTCGGTGGCGAGGAGTTCGTCGTGGTGATGCCGGACACGGACGGCGCCGTCGCCGAAAAGGTCGCGGAGCGCATTCGCGCCGAAATCGCCCTTATGCCGTTTGCCGTCGGTCACGACGGCAAGACGATCGAGGTTACCGTCAGCGTCGGCGTGTCGTCGGTGCTGAAGGGGGTGGATACAGTTGCCGGGCTGATGAAGCGCGCCGACCTCGCGCTCTACGAAGCCAAGAGCGCCGGCCGCAACCGCGTCGTCGCCAAGGCGGCGTAAGGCCGATTCTCCATTCAGTGCGACAGGGTTACGAATTTACCTTAATGCAAGCGATTCGCCGGGCTTGGTTAAGAAATTGTTGATTTTCACAGGCTGTTGCGCAAATGTGCAGACCAATGACGGAACCGGCGCGAGGTAGATAGCCGGATCGATCCGAAGAATACCCCATGATTCAGGTCCGCCGCATCTCCTGGGTCCGTGGGGTCGGCCGGCCGGCGCTGGCACATAGTGGCCTCCTCGTACCGCTGCCAAACGCCGACCGGCCCCCGTTCTCAAAATGCATCACGACTCTGCAACAAGCGTTGGACATTTTGGACTTTTTCGAAGCCTTGAAAACAAAAACGCCGCCCATAGGGGCGGCGTTTTGGCGTTAAAGCAGGAAACCAGATTACTTGATCTTGGTTTCCTTGAACTCGACGTGCTTCTTGGCAACCGGATCGTATTTGCGGAACGACAGCTTGTCAGTCTTGGTGCGGCTGTTCTTGCTGGTCACGTAGAAGAAACCGGTGTCGGCGGTCGACAGAAGCTTGATCTTGATGTTTGCGGCTTTGGCCATTGTGTTCGTCCGTTATGTTCGTGGAGTTTTGGCCGCTGGAGCACGGGGAAACACCCGGACGCGGGAAACTTGGCGCGACACATAAAGAACGCGCCCGGAAAGTCAACCCCGTGAGGCGGCCTCTTCCTTCTCCTTGTGGGAGAAGGTGGATCGGCGCGCAGCGCCGAGACGGAAGAGGGGTGCTGGACGGAATGCCGTCAGTGTCAAGCTGGAGCACCCCTCATCCGACCGCTTCGCGGCCACCTTCTCCCACAAGGGGAGAAGGGAAGGCCGCTGCTGTCGCAAGCACCGGAGCCAACTGGCAGCGGAACTGTCCGATTCTACGCATCTTCTTTAACTGGAGCGGCCTTCTTCCAGTCTCCCGTGGTGTTCCACCAGCGGTTCGGGTTGGAGCGGTCGTCCAAGCCCTTGGAGCGGCTGGCGAGGATCGGCTGAATGCGGATCACCGGCTCCTGATAGCTGTGGGCCTGGAATATCGCTTCGACAATGCGGGCGGCCAACGCCTGATCGTCGGGCAGTTCGAACGACACCTCCACCGTGCCATGCCGTCTGCGCAATTCCGTCTCGGCGCCTGCAGCCGCGCCTTCGAGTGGCCGGTAGCGCTCGATGCCGTGCGCCGACTGGTAGGCATTGCTGTCATATTTGCCCATGGTCAGCGGAGCGACCGCGACCACAGCTTCCATGATGCGGTCGACATCGGAGGCCGGCGCTTGAAAGGTCACAAGCAGCAGCAATTCCATCCGCACCGATTTCGTTTCAAACCCGGAGTCGATCATGGCGGCATCCTCAAATTCGTGGCGTGTTGCTGACAATCTACCCTGGTGCTGCTGACACGGTCATGTCAGCAGCCTTGCGCCACATGAGGCATCGATCGGGTCTTTCTACAGGATTTTTCGGGCGAGCCTGGCGCCGACCAGCGCGATATAGAAGGCGAAGAACACGCCGAGCGCCCAGCCGAAGCCGGAGGGTCCGAAAAGGTCCATGCCGATGCCGATCGCCTGCGGGCCGAGCACCATGCCGACACCATAGCAGAGCACGAAGGCAGCGTTGGCCGAAGCCAGGTCGTGACCGGAAAGCTTCGAGCCGAGATGGGCCAGCCCGATCGTGTACATGGCCGCGACCACGCCGCCCCAGACGAACAGAAGCGCCGCCATCAGATGCCAGTCCTGCGCGAAGTGCGGCATGAAGATAGTGCCGGCAAGCCCGATGGTTGCACACACCAGAAGCAGATAACGGCGGTCGCTGACACGGTCGCTGATCATGCCGAGCGGGATCTGCAACAGCACGTTGCCGAGGCCGATCATGGTGAGCAGGAGGGCGGCATCGGCTTCGGAATAGCCGATGCGGTTGCCATAAACGGGGAACAGCGCAAAGCCGCCGGTCTCGACCGCGCCGAACACCAGCACCGCGGCGGTCGCCGTCGGCACCAACCAGATGTAGCGCAGGAAGTTGCTGGTTTCGCCATTGGAAACGATCGTCGGGCTCTCGTTGCGTGCCGCCAGAACTGGGATGGCGGCCAGCGTCACCAGCGCCATGATGACGCCGAAGGGCAGGAAGCCGGTGCTGCCGAGTTGCGCGAACAGCCACGGCCCGGCGGCAAAGCCGAGCGACAGCACGGTGGCGTAGATGCCGAGGACGAGACCGCGCCGGTGTGGCGGCGCCGATGTGCTGATCCAGAATTCCGACAGGATGAACAGCACCGTCAGCGCGATGTGCAGCAGGACGCGCAGCGGAAACCACATCCAGAAGTCCGGCGCGAAATGGAAGCCGACAAAGGCCAGCACTCCCGTTGCGATCATAGCGAGCATCGTCCAGGCGACGCCGAAGCGCATGGCGAGCGGGGTGGCGAGCGGTGCGCCGACGATCGAGGCGAGGCCGGCGACAGCGGTGTTGAAGCCGATCATCGACGCCGAATGGCCGCGCGTCTCGAGAATGACGCTGAGCAGCGGCATGCCGAGGCCGATGGCGATGCCGACGACGCTGATCGACGAGATCGCCGCGATCATCGGCAGCCAATGGACGCGTTCCTCGACCTCTTGCTGGGTATCGACCGTCATGGGATGTGAATGCTCTATGCTCTACAGAATTTCGCGAACGAAGCGATTGCGGACAAGCCGGTAGAACGGCACGGAACCACCGGGGCGCAGCAGCGGATCATCGACGAGCCGCTTTTCCAGCTCCTCGAGGATAGCCCTGGTGATGTCGGGAATATCAGCTTCTCTGGCCTTGGCGAGCGGCAGCCAGACCAGTTCCTCCAGCTCGTTGGTCGGACCGCCGTCCGGCAACTCCACGGCGACATCTTCGCGCCAGGCGCTGAAGAAGCGCGTGTCGAAGCGCCGCACCCGGTTTGGCGGCGTGATGGCGCGCGCGACGAAGCGCAGCGCTTCCAGCGAGGGTCTTACGCCGTGCTCGGCAAAACCCTGCCAATCGCGCCTGGTCGTGGCGAAGGCGCCCTTTTGGCCGATCAGCAGGCCGGCTTCTTCATAGGTCTCGCGAATCGCCGACAGGGCGATGGCGCGGGCGCGGGCCGGACTGGTACGGCCGACGCCGGCGGTCAGCCTCGCCTGTTCCTCAGGTTGCAACGCTGTGGCAACGGGAATTCGGCTGTCGGCCGGATCGGTACGACCACCGGGAAAGACGAATTTCCCCGGCATGAAGGCGTGACGGGCGTGGCGCCGGCCCATCAGCACCAGGAACTCGTCGCCCTTGCGGTCGAGCAGGATCAGCGTCGCGGCGTCGCGCGGGCGTATAGGCTTGGCCTCGAGCGCGATCCGCTCAACCTTGTCGACTTCCGCCTTGGTCATAACGTCCATGCGCACGACCTAGCGGAATCTTCTCCGATGCGAAAGTGGCGTCCAGCCATGCCGATTTGCGCCAGCCTCGGTTTCAAGCCTCGGGATGCGACTCGATCAGATCTTCTTCTCCACCGAAGCCGTGCATATAGAACGCCCATTGCAGGCCGATGACGGCGCCCTTGACCGGCTGCAGCAAGACGATTGCCATGAGGATGGTCAGCGGCACCCAGAGGGCGATGTGCTGCCAGGTGGACCAAGTGGAGGTCGCTTCGACACCCATGAAGGCGCCGAGCACGATGTGGCCGACGATAACAACCACCAGATAGGCCGGCAGGTCGTCGGCGCGGTGGTGATG
>NZ_RZSU01000161.1:0-11729 GCF_003997585.1 Mesorhizobium sp. M5C.F.Cr.IN.023.01.1.1
CCGAGAGAACCATCAAGGCGTTGTGGGACACGGTCGGCGCGGTCGTCGACCTCTTCACCACAGCCGAATGTGCCAACTACTTCAAAGCCGCAGGATATGAACCGGATTAAACAGGACGCGCTCTAGTCTCGGAAGAGAAGGGCGGATGTCGAAAGATACCGCTAGTCGTAACTTTTATTGCCGGTGCCGGCAGATCGACGTTCCGACCTTCCGATCGTTGAAACGCTCCGGCGGATCTGCAATCTGAGTTCGCCGATATCGGAAACGTCGGATAGACGAATGGGATAGTCGGCCGTCTCCAATTTAACTCGACGGTCGTTCGGGTCGAGGTCGGCGAGGGCCTTACTGTCGACCCACGCCCCCTCAAGATTGCCACCGAGCACCGCGAGGCGGGCTAAGATGGTTTCAAGGGTCGCGATATAGTCCGGGTTGTAGGCGGGCTTGCCTCGGGAGACGCCGCCATTCGAGTGAAGCACGATGTCGACCCCGATGGCCGTTTCTTCGACCTCGAACTCTGCGTCCAGTATCTGACCATCCTCACCGAAAGCCGTCAAGACATTTTCCTCACGGCGCCGAGTGTTGGGCGAGCGACGCAGGGTTCCGATTCTCTGCCTCGCTAGCGATCATGCCAAGAATCTGACATCTATGCATCTTGTCGGGACCAAAACCTTATGTCGAACCTTTTACTGCAGTTGGCAGACCCGGACGAAGTGGCTGCGATCGTCGATGATGTGCGCCGGGAGGCTCGGTACGTTGTTACGGACTTTTCCGTCGAACTGGTGGTTTCGAAATTTCGCGATGAGGCCGAGACGGAAGGGGACATCTACGTTCCGGAGTATCAGCGAAGCCTCGCTTGGAACGAGGAGCAAAGCTCCTATTTCATCGAGAGCCTCATCCTCAGGGTCCCAGTTCCTCCGGTATTCCTCTATGACGTCGAGGGGCGCTTGGAGATCGTTGACGGCTCGCAACGGATCCGAAGCCTAGTACGATATTTGCGGGATGGGTTCGCGCTGAGAGGTCTCGAGAAGCTAGACATACTGAACGGATATCATTTCGCCGATTTGCCGCCCTCGGTGCAGCGGCGTCTCAACAACACGCCAATACGTTCGTTCGTCTTGGACCAGGGAACCGACGAAAGCACCCGTGTTGAGCTGTTCAGGCGCCTCAACACATCAGGAAAGCGACTTGAAGACGCCGAAATACGGAAAGGCGTTTACCGCGGTGCCTTCCTCGATCTGGTGATTGAAAGGGCTGCATCAGACCTCTTTAAGAGCTTGACGCCCCATATGGCCAAGGGCGTCGACGCTCGCAGCGAGCGTCAAGAGCTAGTCACGCGCTTTTTCATCTACTGCGACCGCTACCTGGCGTTCCGCCACGATGTCAGGAAATTCCTCGACTCCAACATGGACAAGCTGAACAAGTCCACTGACGAAGCGCGGCTCTCGGAGATGGGCGCCGAATTCGAGCGGACAATGCAGTTTATCCGCATGTACTATCCGAAGGCCTTCTATCGGCCGGATGGAGGGAAACGCGTTCCTCGTGTCCGCTTCGAAGCCATTGCCGTTGGAACGGCGCTCGCCTTACGGAGCGATCCGGCCTTAAGGCCGCCATCGGATGCATGGCTGCGGTCGAAGCAGTTCGAGGAGCTGGTGCGGACGGACGCCAGCAACAGTGCTCCGAAGCTCCGGGGGCGTATCGAATACGTCCGCGACAGCCTGCTCGGCCGTCCGTATGAGCGTTGAGGGACGCTTTCGCGTCCGCGCGCAGGACGTGTCCGAGTACCTAAAGTCTCTGCAGTCGCTGGAGCGTGTTTACAACATACCCGGCCGCAGTTTCTACCGCGCAACGGCGGCGATCACGGCGTCCCGCGCCTCCGCCTTCATCATGATGTACAACTGCATAGAGTTCGGTTCCCGAGAGGCGTTGGTAGGGCTGCGACAGGAGATCCTGGCAGGCGGTGGCGGCTTTATGGCTCTGAAAGACTACTGGCAGGAAGAGATAGCCCGAGCTCACTTCCGCGACCGGCTCACCCAGGGCGCCAACCACGACAGCCTCATCCGCGACGTGGCCAGGTTCGCGCCTGGGGTCGTGGACTGGAAATCAGACCTGCGCCGTCTGCCGTTTTCCGGAAATGTCGACAACGAGGAATTGCTACGCTTCGTCGCGCGGATCGAAAGCCGATGGCGACCACCGCGATCTTGCCTCGGCGGTTCCGACCTGGTCCTTATAAGACAGATGCGCAACACACTTGCTCATGGCGCCGAGACGTTCGAGACCGTCGGTTCCCAATTCAGCACTCAGGACATTACCGAGAAGTTTCGACGGACAAGGATCTTCATGGTCTCGCTCATTAAGGGGCTTGAGCGCTACAAGACAAGGCAGCACTACCGCCGCGTTTAGGCGGGTACTTCTTCGAGACCGCAGTGGGTCGCCAGTGCTTGCGCGAAGTCTTGGTTCTTAGTTAGCCCACTCTTCATGTAGCGGCGAAGAAATCCCTCGGCGGCGCGGACGGATAATGTCTGTGCATCGTTCAAGCCAAAGCTCGCGATCGAGACGCGGCGTTCGTCTGCCGGTCCTTCACCCGCCCCAGGTATGTAGCGTGAAGTCTGCTTAGGGCCACCCCACGCCGCGTTGTGCTGGGAAAGCGTCTCGGTACCGTGTTCCTGATAGGCAAGGCTGTGGGCTTCCGAGGCCACCAGACGTTGTCCGACCCAGGTCGCCACAGGCACGCTCACAGCGTTGCCAACAAGGCGCCAGCGCCCGCGCTCGCCCTTATTGGTGTCGCGGGCAGCCGCCGTCCAGCCAGCGGGGAAACCTTGAAGGCGTTCCGCATCCTCGATGCCAGGCGTCTGAAACAGTCCAGTTTCCACCGTCCAAATAGCAGGCGGTGAAGGTATGCTTAGGCCGGAGCCCCCTTTTAGGGGTGGTACTGCATCAGGGGTCCAACCCACGCCACGATTGCCCTCAGTCCAGTAAAATCCGATGTTGGCCGCCCAATCGCTTGCGGGCGCTACGCGGTCGATACCGTCGAAGAGGAGGTTTCCGGGGTCACCCTCCAACATGCCGACGATGAAAATGCGCCGGCGTCGATGCGGAAGCCCAAATTCCCGAGTGTCCAGCACGCGGTACGCCCAGCGGTAGCCGCGTTCGGCTAGCTCGGCGGTAACGTACCGTACTGCCTTGCCCTTCTGCAGATTTAGGGAGAACGCAACGTTTTCGAGAACTATAGTATTCGGCTTCTTCGGTGTAGCGTCGAGCAACCTGAACACGTGCGACACCAGCCCGGACTGGCTGCCGTCCAAACCAGCCATCCGTCCAGCTTGACTGAGATCCTGGCAAGGCCAGCCACCGACAAGGGCGTCGCACTTGGGAAGACGAGGCATGGCCGTGACATCGTCGACAAGACTGATCTCCGGAAAGCGGCTTCGCAAGACGGCCTGTGCCGCAGAATCCTTTTCGCACATCAGGGACGTCTTTAGGCCCGCTTTGGCGAAACCCACCTCGAATCCACCAATTCCCGAAAATAGGCTTGCGACGGTCTGATTCGACATGAGATTCTCCGAATCCCTTATCAGTTAACAGAGATCCGTTTCAAACTCGAGAAAATAAATCGCAGCTTGGCTAGCGCCAAGCTGGCCAATATGGCTCGATCGCCCATCTGCGCAGGCAGGGCGAAGGTCGTGTTTCAGGAAAGTCGGGGAATTCACTCAGAGTTCAAGGTAGAACTTTCTAGCCGGTTGGCCCGAAAGCAGGCCTGTTGAAGCGTCTGCTTCGGGTCACGTCACGAAGATACTCGCACCGAATTGAAGGTCCGTTATGGAAGATCCGAGGCCCGAAGCTTCCAGTCCGCTATCGGCCCCAAGAATGACGGGCTGCAATGCGCCATATCGGTCGTATAAAGTGCCCCCATCCGTTCCCGAAAGCCGTCGTCTGTTACCTGGCTCGTGAGCTGCCGGCAGTCTATCCGAGGTTTCGTTACAATTGTCGGCGGACATCTCGAACATCGTTGCAATTGACGCACACGGATATCTATTAGATGGCGGTAAATCGGACGGTAGCCGCTATTCTCGAGACGGCGGATTCTGCCATTGAGGGGGATGTACCGGCATGCGACTCATCCAGAACAAGGCGTCCGATGATCATCGGACCGCTGTCGCCCATGTTTTGGAGGGCGCTGAGCAGATCAGCATCGCCGTCGCCTTCCTAAAAGAGGGTGGCGCACGGATCATCGGGCTGCTCCTAGAGGCACGCCTGAAGCAGGGCGCTAAAATTGAAGCTTTCCTCGGTACTGATTTCTACATCACCGAGCCAAAGGCGCTCGCGCATTTGCTCGCAATAAAGAAGCGGTTCGGGGCCTTCGAAATGTTTCTTGCAAACGGCAAGACCGCAACCTTTCACCCGAAGTCCTATGTCGGACGAAGCGAAGGCCAGGTTCGGTGTCTGATCGGGTCAGCGAACCTCACGACCGGCGCCCTGACAACAAACGATGAAATTTCAATCCTGGCGACCGTGAACTCGGACGAACAACTGTCGTCGGATCTGAAAGTCACCTTTGCCGATTTTCGTGAGAGCGGCAGCTTCCAAGAACTCGATGACCTGGTGCTTGGGCAATATGCCTCGCGACACAAAGACGCCGAGCGATTGCGACGCAAACTTGAGAAAGAGCTCGAAGACAACTTCGCCGCACAGTTCGATCTGCGGCGCTTGAATGGCTTCCTCCGCCAGTACCGCGCAGACAAGACCGAACGTTCCGCGCTGGCGAAGCGCCGGACCGATCGGGACAAGGCATTGAAGGTTCAGCAATTGATCGCGGATCTCGGCAACGCGCCGAGGATTTCGAAGGAAATGAGGAGCGTCTTCGCAGAGAATCTAAGCAATCTGATTTCTTCAAGAGAGCCTTATCAACATCTCTGGCATTCCGGCGACATTCATCGACGAGGGTCGGCGGCACTCGATCATCCCAAGAAGACGATCACACTGTTCGCCGCGGGCAGGAAGGCAGCCAAACTCGCGCCAGAACGGGGTTACGAGCAGATGCGTCAGCTAGCGCTCGGTATTCCTGGCGTGGGCGTGAATATGATCACGGCGATTCTCTGCACCTTCGCCCCGAAGCGGTACGCTGTCTTCAACGGCAATACCTCCGGCGCCCTAGCGGCGATCGGCATTGGCGCGCCTCGAAGTCCAACTGTCGCAACGCTGTCGGCCGAACGATACACGCAATTGTGCGCTACCATCGACGCGCTGCGGAGGCGCATCGGTGGCGCTGATTTCACGGACGCCGACGCGTTTCTCAACTGGCTGTATTTCAAGACGAAGCCTTCCAAGCGCGCGCATGAGGGAGGCGCCCCAAAAACCTCACCTTGCGTGTCGCGGCCACGCCAAGTTGTCCGGCAGCACCGCGCCTCTAATCGGCCGTTCAGGCAGAGTTTGCCTTCACCGAAAGCGGGCAGTCCGTTCGAGTGAACCACATGGCCCATAGTGCCCCAATCGAACGAATCTCGCTTCTATGGCGTGACCCGAACGGCGCTCTCAGCACGCCCACGGCATCAGAGTTGTCAGCTGGAAATAAATGCGCCAGGTGAGTAGCGCCCCGAGCCCGCAGACGACAAGGATGATGCCAAGGACGAATCGGTGAAGTGTAATCCGGTTTTCCAGCTTGCGATAAAGAGGGAGGAACTCCGCGGCGACGACCGAGTAATCGCCCTTCAGCTTGGTCTTCTGTCGGGTCAGATCGTCGTCTATCGTCGACAGCGTCAGCAGCTGGTTGACGATGGCAAACGCCAGGAGGGCAACGAACAGCGTTGCACCGAGCGAGATGGCGAGGTTTGCCCAGAAATTCACGTCGCATTGAGTTGCGGGCTTGAGCTGCGTGGCGATGATCACACTCGCGACGGGAATGCCCATTATCTGGTTCTGGATGTCATGGAATGTCTTATGGATCTTACCGGTGTAGTCCGCGATGGCCTCTTCCGCCTTCCCCCGGATCTTGTCGTACGAGAACTCCGACGCGAACAGCCTATAGCTGTCCTCGCACTTTGTGACGAAGTCCCGAAAGTGTCGAAGAAGGTACCTGAAGCGCTCGCCTTCGGGATGGGTGCGACACGTCTCGATGAGCGTGGTAGCAACGATCGCAGCCTTCTGGTCCTTGTGCACCTTCTGCATGACGAAGTTCTCGAACTCGTCGACCAGTATGGAGTTTACGGAGACAAGGTCCGATGACCTGAAGTCTACACGGACCATCAGCCGGATCGAGCCGAGGAACAGCATCTCCGCCTGGTACGGGTCGAGAAACGCAGCCGCCTCTTTTAAGGTGCGGACCAGGCGCAATGCGTTCCGGTAGCGCGCGACGGCGTCGGGAACGACGGTATCGTTGTAGGCGAACCTCTCCTCGATCAGGTAATAGCGCTCCGGCTCGGCTATGCGGTTGCGACGGTTCTCGAGCAGCCGGTCGAGGGTGAGCGCGAGGAAGCCAAGTCCTGTGCGTGGAGCGCCGATTTCGACGCTAACTGTCGCGCCTATGACGACCGCCGACGCTGAGTCGACCGTGAATGCCGCGTCGTCGAAAGCCTTCTCATCGCTTTCAATCTGCTTCAGCGTTTCCACAATGCTGTAATCGCGGACCGTCAACTTTCCCGCGGAGCCATCTTTCGAGAACTCCGTGTTGCGGTAGAGTGCTATCAGCTGGTCGAACGTGATCATGAGGCTACGCTACTCCTGATCGTGTTCCAGTCTTTCGATCAGGTCGGGAGGGAGTTCGGTGAAGGTCAGGGTCTTCTTGTCGTCGTTATAGACGATCTTGCCGTCGGTAAGGGCTTGCCGATTGAATTCGACCGACCAGAGCCGCGTCTTCGCGGAGAACTTCACCATCGGCGACAGCGCTCGCTTCTTCGGAACGAAGCCGTCGCCAAGTCCGACATCCGGATCTCCGAGCGATTTGGCGAGTTCTTTCGGGTTCTCTGGAAAGAGCTCGTTGGAGAATGTCTCGAGATCCAAAGGCTCGTTGTCCCGGATGTATCGCTGGCAGATGTCGTACGCCTTCTGCAGGAAAGCTTGCTTGTCCTTCACGAAGCCCTTCGCCGGCTCGGCGAAACCGTTCAGCACGCGCACCAGTGTCCTGGTATCCTCGAGGTCCTGAACGGTGCTGTCGCAACCGAGGAACTCCTTGAAGTACTCGGCGACGTTCCCCTTGCCCTTTAGGAAGCCGATGTAACGGTCCGCCGAGTTAGTCCATGCCGTCATGTTGATCCGGCCGGCGAAGCGGAAGCCGTCGAGGTCGAGGTGTTCGACTGACGCGATGTCAAAGCTTTTGGTGAGCGCCGCACCGAGCTTGTCGTTGATGATCGCCACTAGCAGAAACCGTTGCTCGTCCTTCTCGAGATGCGCGAAAAGGACGTGACCGCCCGTCGCCCCGGGCTTTCGGCGCGCCTGAACGGTCAGTGTCGTCATCAGCTTGGCCGTGAGCGTGGCGAAGTCCTTGAAGTCGCCCTTCCGGAACTCGTCAAGATAGGTCTGTGCCGGATAGTTGTCGGAGCTTGCCGCGAAGCGCCCGTGAGACTTCGAGGCGCGGCTCGCATACATGGCGTGCAGCTCGCCGACCACGCGCTCCACCGTTTCCGAGACCTTGAGGTGCGCGTTACCCGACACCGTTTCAAAACTCTCGGAATTCCTCTTCAGGTCGTGCACCGCGACCTGAATGACCTGCTCGACCATCGAATCCTCCCCCTCGTGATGGCAGTTATGCGAGACGTGAGGGCCCGAACGCAAGTGTTCGAAGGATTAGCAGACCGAATATCCACGCCATGCGTGTCGAAAGGCGGAACGTCTTTCGATCCGCTCATGGCCTACGATCGCAGCGCGGTTTGGATCTTCTTCCACTCAGGAATTTCATCGAAATGGTACTTACGCAGCCTCGTGAAAAGATCGAACGCGTGAAGGGTTCTTAGGATTAAGAGCGGGGCATTGAACGACGCCATTAGCACGCCCGAGAGAGTATCTTGCCGTTCAGCGAGCAACGCCTTGAGAACGACGATCTCGTTGCCGGGGTCTACGATCCAGGCTCCGGCATTGGCAACGAAGGTCACCGACACGGAGTCGGCAGCCGGGTGACCGATCTCGCAAAGTTTCGCGTAGGAACGGCTTTATGCCGGGAATCTTCATTCCATCCACGTGGTCGACGTACTGGAAGGTCTGCATCGCCTTGCGACTGCCGGTGTCTTTTCGGTCTTCAGCACCTTCCGGGCATGCGTGAAGTGTATCAGCGTGTCTTCCAACTCCTTAGCGGACAGCATGGGCTCCCCAGCCTGACGGAAATCTCGGCTCGTATCGCATCCTTGTTGTAGGCGAGCGTCCGGGCCACTGGTCCCAGGCTGTGGTTTATATCGCCTGCGGATTCGATCAGGCTTCTACACGCCGACGCGCAGCCATATAGACTTCCCGCCTCATGTTCGCGGACCGCCACCTTGATCCACCTGGACGTACGGAACACCGATGCGACCGAAGCCATATGCGCCCGGTACAGCATCTCCGTCCAATAGATGTGCCCCATGTACGCCCGCCCGATCGATTCGTCGCGAGCCCTGTATTCGAAATCCGACAAGTCCTTGAAAGTGTACCTGTCTCTCATCAGATCAGGCGCAATGTCGTTGACGATGCGGCCGTAGAGTTCGGAATTCTTCCGAACACTGCGGACTTTTCTTAATGTCCAGATCGAGAGCTGGTGTCGAGGGCGAAACTTGGACCATGCAGCGATCGTCTTTCAAACACATCCTAACAGAGAAGCCGGACGCCATGCGAAGCACGTCGGTGACCGGCTGCTTTCGTATCTTCATTCGCCAAGACCCGACCGCCTACTGTCGGCCCAAACGGGACGTCTGAGTAGTGGCTCGCTGATCGCCACTCCTGGCGCAAAGCTGCCAATCGTTGTGCGGCGCCCTCGTCGACTTCGATCGACGAGCCGAAATTGCCTTGCTCCATCTAAAGTTTGAGCGATGAGTTAAAACCGATATGATTAGAAATATCGGTTTCAGCACCAAAGAGTGGCAACTCTGCGACGGCGGTTTTTCGACGGTCCTCGGGATAACGGCTCCGATTTCGACACTGAGGGAGGGTGCGCAAGAGGGCCAGCGGGATGTCGCAGGTGGTTAGCCCCGGTCGTGCACAATGCAATGTAGCCGTCCACCGACTTGCCCCACGAGTCCGCTTAGAAACGCTCTCCTCCCGTGATCCACAGTCCACACGTTGCTACCAGTTTACGCCGCACGAGCTAGTCAGGCCGCTTCCGCTTAACGAGGCTCTTCTTATTTTAGCCCAACACGATCTGCTCGCAGCGAAATGGCAACTAGGATGCGGCTTTGTGCTTCGACACCAACCCGCCCGGAGTATCAGGACCGAGGCAGCGTCCATGAAGAGTGACGCAATCTCGTATCCCCCACGAGGGCTATCTCGTGAGGAAGCAGCTCGTTACATCGGTGTCGGATCGACGCTTTTTGACGAGATGGTTGCCGATGGGCGTATGCCAAAGCCCAAGCGCATCAATAGCCGCGCTGTCTGGGATCGTGTAGCCTTGGATATCGCTTTCACCTCGTTGCCGGACAAAGACAGCGGCCTTCAAGAGCTGTTGGAACGAAGCAAACGGGGCGTGGAAAAAAGATAGCAACTACGCTCGTTGCGTATACGCTGCAGGCGTAGTACGATGATAGCCCGTGCGGAAGGCATGATGTGAACGAGAATGAGAAACTTGCGCAAGACGTGAAAGCATGGCGGGCAAAGGAAGGGTTTACTGCCGAAGCCGCGGCCAAGGTACTGGGAATACCGAGGCGCACCTTTGAAGGCATAGAGCAAGGAAGAGGGTTTCGTTACCCGGTGCTCCTGCGCGTTGCCATCAAAAGCAAAACCCTTTCGCTACGGGCGAGTCTGAAAGGGTCCCCCGGACTGAAAGGAGCATTTGATGGCTCGGCCATTTAAGGATGCCCGTTACCCTGGGGTATCTTCGCGCCTCAAGAACGGCAAGCTAATCTATCGCTACCGCGCAAAGGGCATGCCTGAAATCCGCCTTCCCGGTAAGCCCGGCGATCCCGAGTTCGAGGCGGCTTACGAGAAGGCCACGCAGGGTCAAGGCAAGAAGGCAGTTATCGTCGATTTGCCCGGTCGGGCACTGCCAAAAACCTTTGGTCATGCCGCGCGCCGGCTTGAAACGACAATGGAGTGGTTGGGCTTTGATGAAGCCACGCAGCAGAAGAATGCGCGACTGATTGAGCGTTTTCTCAACCTGCCGGTCGATCCCAACTACCCACTCACCTGGCGCAATACTCCTGTTGAACATCTCGACGCGGATCGGCTTCGCGCCATCATTGAAGGCATCTTCAGGACGAACCGCACAGTCGCCAAACACACGTTGGTCGCCATCAAGAAGCTTCTATGGGTCGCGACCGATGTCGAAAAATGGATCAAGCCGCAGGATGATCCGTCGCTATCTATCCGCGTGCGGGTGCCCAAATCGACCAAGAACCCAGCTTGGCCAATTGCGATGCGCGAAAAGTTCGAGGAGCGACACCCCATCGGTACAGCCGCGCGCACCTGCTATGCACTGGGGTTCTGGCTTGGAAATCGGCGCGGCGATATCGCTGCTCTTGAGTGGGACGATCTTTTAACCGAAGAGATCGAACTGTTCGACGGCTCGCTGGTGCTAATCGAGGCCTTTGATTTCCGCCAGAAGAAGAACCGCAACCGCCATGGCGGGCGGGAGATGTTCATTCCAGTCGTAGACAAACTAGCAACGGCCTTGGACCTGCTCGATCGCTCGAGAGGCGGCACGGTCTTAAAGAACGCCTATGGCAGGTCATTCTCGGAAAAGAGCCTGACCGGCATGATGCAGCACTGGACGCGGCAGGCGGGAATTCCAAGCGGCTACACGCTTCATGGCCTGCGCCGCACCTTCGGCACCTACCTCGCTGAATGCAACATCCAGGCGCGCGCCATCATGGAGGCGATGGGTCATTCCTCCATGACGGTAACAGATGAGTATGTGCGTGAGGCCAATAAGAAGCGGATCGCGGTTGATATTGCTCGTGCCATCAACGAGCGCGAGGCCAAACGCGACGCCATGAAGCGGCGGGCAAACCTCCGCATCGTCAGATAATCAAATCGAGTCGGAACAAACCGGGACCACGGTCCTGCTTTGGGCCCATAATGGGCCCAAAACGTTTTGGGCCGAGGGCACTTTTTGTGAATAAAAACAATGGTTATGGTGGGCCCGGAGGGACTCGAACCCCCAACCAAGCGGTTATGAGCCGCCGGCTCTAACCATTGAGCTACAGGCCCCACACGCGGCTGGATTAATGTTTTTCCCCGAATCGCACAAGGCTTTCCGAACTGGCTGGCCGAGATCGTCCAAATCAGCCCATATTCAGACATTAGAGCGACATGCGTCCACTTAGACGCGCAAAGTACGCTCTAACGCTTTGAATTACGCATCGTGCTTTCCGAAATCGATTCCGATTTTTGGGCTCGATGCGGTAGTCGACAAGCGCGACTGGATCGCAGACCGAGGAGATTTTTATGACCAGACATCTTTTGCCCTTGGCGCTCGCCGCCGCAATCGCGTTTCCGGCGATGGCCGGCGCGACCGATTCGCCGCCCCCTCCCCGTATCGTCGTCACCGGCGAAGGTGAAGCGACCGCGGCCCCCGATCTGGCGCTGCTGACGCTCAGCGTCATGCGCGAGGCAAAGAC
>NZ_RZSU01000162.1:0-11202 GCF_003997585.1 Mesorhizobium sp. M5C.F.Cr.IN.023.01.1.1
GATCCCGGTAATCTGCTGGTGCTCGGCACACTTGGCGGCAAGCGCGTCATCGGTGCGCCCGGCTGCGCGCGCAGCCCTAAGGAAAACGGCTTCGACTGGGTTCTCGACAGGTTGATTGCCGGTCTCGACGTGACGGCCAAGGATATTGCCGGCATGGGTGTCGGCGGTCTGTTGATGGAAATCCCGACGCGGCCACAGCCGCGCGAGCCGCTGCCGGCCAGGGCCGAGTTGAAAGTCGATGTCGTGCTGCTGGCCGCCGGTCGCTCCAGCCGCATGGGCGGCCCGAACAAGCTGCTGGCGCTGTTCGACGGCAAGCCGCTCGTGCGCCGCACCGCCGAGCGCGCGCTCGGTTCGAAAGCTTCGGGTATCATCGTTGTCACCGGCCATCAGCGCGAACGCGTACACGCCGCATTGTCGGGCCTGGATGTGACCTTCGCCGACAATCCGGATTTCACCGAGGGCCTGTCTTCGTCGCTGAAGGCCGGCATCGCCCGGGTTGCCGGCGATGCCGCCGGCGCCATGATCATGCTCGGCGACATGCCTGGCGTCTCGTCGGCCGACCTCGACAGGCTGATTGACGCATTCCGCAAGTCCGAGGGCCGATCGGTCGTACGCGCCTCGCATGAGGGTAAGCGAGGCAACCCGGTGCTGCTGCCGCGCTCGCTGTTTGCGGCGATCGCTCATCTCGAAGGCGATACCGGCGCGCGCCATCTGGTCGAGGCCGAGGGGTTCGATGTCGTCGATGTCGAGATCGGCAAGGCGGCTTCGATAGATGTCGACACCCGCGAGGCGCTGGAAGGCGCCGGCGGCGTGCTGCAGGATTGACAAACCGAAGCCGAAAAACGATGCCTTTGGCATGGCTTTCCCTTTACCCCTTCTAATCTCGATATTTCTTTTGTTTTCGGGTTTGGCGTATGGTCAAACGCTGTCGCTAAAGCCCTTCAAGGACGACCTGTTTGCCTATCCGGCCACGCTCTCGTCGGGGAACAAAGGCGCTTATACAGTTATCGACTATCGTGAGCTGCGCGATATCAACGCCCGCGACGAGGTGCCGGAGCGCCGCGCGCACGCGCAGTATGTCAATACCGGCGTGCGCAGGGTGCAGCAGGATCTGTCGCTGAAGAGCGATGCCGGCAATATCCTCCACGTCGCCGTCGGCCGCACGCAAGGCGCCGGTATTATTGTGCTCTATTTGCACGGGCAGGGCGGCAGCCGTAAGCAGGGCGTCGACGACTTCACATTCGGTGGCAATTTCAACCGCATCAAGAACCTGATGGCCGGCAATGGCGGCCTCTATCTCAGCCCGGACTTTACCGATTTCGGCGACACCGGTGCCGCCCAGATCGCCGCGCTGATTGGCCATTATGCCGAACAGTCGCCGGGCGCGAAGATCTTCGTTGCCTGCGGCTCGATGGGCGGCGCGTTGTGCTGGAAGCTAGCCGCCCGCAAGGACATGGGCGGCCGCATCGACGGGTTGCTGCTGCTCGGCTCGCTGTGGGATGAGGGTTTCTTCTCGAGCCCGGCTTTCAAGCGTCGTGTTCCCCTCTTCTTCGGCCACGGCAGCAAGGATCCGGTGTTTCCGGTGGCAAAGCAGGAATCCTTCTTCCGTTCGATCCTTGCCAAATCGAAAACCTATCCGGCCCGCTTTGTTCGTTTCGAGACAGGCACGCACGGCACGCCGATCCGCATGACCGACTGGCGCGGCACGCTCAATTGGATGCTGTCGAAGGCCCCTTAAGGCGCGGTGTTGTAGTCCACCACCGTCTGCGGGTTGATCTCGCCGTCGTAGGAGGCGTCGACATCGTACTGCACCAGCGAGAAATTGCCGTTGCGAAAAAGATATGTCCCGGCTGATGAGGCATCGCCGACGCCGCGCCACTTGTTGAGGGACGAGATCGTCTTGGTGACGTCGTCAAATTCGGAATTGACCAACTGGTCGTCGGTCTGGAAGCCGGTGACGTTCATCGCCTCGACCTTGCCTTCGCTATCGTTGTTCTCATAGTGGATATCGAGTTCCGGCGAGGCGAACTGCAGCTGCCGGACGCCGGATACCTCGTCGTAGACATAGTAGACGGCACTCTCATTGTAGGCAGCCATGGAGCAGAAGAATCGGAACAGCCGCGTCTCGCGTTCGGGCTCGTCGGCCGCGGCGCCAGCATCCTTGTAGCGGAGCGAGTAGGCGTCCGGCTCTCCCAAAGGCTCGCCGCCAGGCATCTCCTTGTCGCATTGTTCGCCATAGGTGGCCGCAAACGCCTCCTTGGCCTGCTCCAGCGCCGCATCCTTCTTCGGCGGTGGCGGTCCGTCGCCGCAGCTTTCCGGCACAGCATTCTCGAAATCGGCCTTCGCCGGTTTCAGCGCGCCCTTGTCGATGAAGATCGGGCGAAATGGCGGTTCCTGGATCGAGGCGTTGACCTGGCGCAGCGTGTAGCAGCCGGCAAAGACATTTTCGCTGCCGTCCTTAGCTGTCGCCCGGATGGCGACCGGAACGCTGTAATAGATGCTGCCGGCAGCACCGTCTTCGGACACGGCGCCGGTTTTGACTTCGACGGCGTTAGTGCCGTCATAGCCCTTTACGAAGGCGTCGAAATCCGTGGCCGGCTTGGTGTCGCCGAAATAATCCCAGGCGCGCGCAAATTCTTGCCGGTTGACGGCGCTGTAGAACGAGCGGATGACCGCTTCGGCGTCCGACCTGTCGTCGACATAAGGCGCTTCGGCGGCGAGCGCTGGCTGGCCCGTTACGGCAAAGGAGAAAAAAGCGATCGCTGCGAAAAGGGCGCTTCTCATCGGGAATCTCCACCAGGTGGGAAATCCTATCATACCGATTGCGGCGACGTGGTGACGCTTGAAGAATCGCCCGCGGAGGCGCTAGGTCCCGCCGTCGGCATTCCCGCCGGATAGGAGATTCACGTGACCATATCGATGTACGAAGCGTCCGTGCCGGTGTTTTCGGCCAGATTGAAGGCGCTATCCAACGTGCTGGATATCGCCGAGCAGAATGCGCTTGACCGCAAGATCGATCCGCAAGTGTTTTTGACGTCGAGGCTGGCGCCGGACATGTACGCGCTAACCAGGCAGGTGCAGATCGCCACGGACCACGCCAAGGGCGCGCCGTCGCGGCTTGCCGGCCGCGAGGTGCCCAAATACGAAGACAACGAGGCGAGCTTTGCCGATCTCCAGGCGCGCATCGCCAAGACCGTCGACCATCTGGCGACATTCTCGGCTGCCGATATGGACGGCTCCGATGACAGAATGATCGAGCTGAAGCTTGGCCAGCGCGAGTTTTCGATGGTCGGCATGCAGTATCTGCTGCATCTCGCCATGCCCAATTTCTATTTCCACGTGACCACCGCCTACGACATCCTGCGCCATAACGGTGTGCCGCTGAGCAAGCCAATTTTCATGGGATCGCGTTGAAGAATGGTGAGGAGATATCCCGGTCGAGCCGGGATATCCGACTAGCGGGAGGACATTTCGCGGGCGACGCGCGGAAAGTCGGCGGGTTTGATGCCGATGTCGGCGCGGTCGGCATTGCTCATCGAATGAAGCAGGGCAAGTGCCGCGCGATAGCGCAGATGTTCCTGCGGTCGCGGACGGGCGAACATTTCAGTGAAGAACCCCATGAATCAGGCCCCTTGTTGATCCTCCACAGCTCCCAATATAGGCAAATCATGACAATTGTGCAGTGCAGCATTTGCATGGCAGCCATGCTGCGCTGATTATTTTGACCCCAATCGACTTGTCCGGTGAAACTTCCGGCGCGGGCGGACCGTATGTCTCAGGGCCGGCATAGCGCCGGTTTTTTCCTCGCCATTCCTGGCGAAATTCCGGACTGCATGAAAAATGCAGTCCGGCTTTTTTACTACACGCCCTGGCTAGATTTCACGGAAAAGTCGCTAGCCGATTGGCGGCGGGCTTGGAGACAGCCCGCGCCTTCCTGTATGCTGCAGCGTCCTCGCCGCGCAGCCGCGCGAAAATTTCCCGCCGGAGAAAGTCCCATGCACAAACGCCGCCTCGGTCGGACCGATCTTCTTGTTTCCCAGATTTGCCTGGGATCGATGACCTGGGGCCAGCAGAACACCGAAGCGGACGGCCACGCCCAGATGGACCTGGCCTTTTCGCGCGGCGTCAACTTCATCGACACCGCCGAGCTCTACCCGATCCCGCCCAAGGCGGAGACGCAGGGCTGGACCGAGAGAATCATCGGCAGCTGGTTGAAAGCGAAGCGCAATCGCGATCAAGTGATCCTCGCCTCGAAAGTGGTTGGCCGCACCGCCAATGCATGGTTCCGCGGCGGGCGCCCGTCGAAGCTGGTGCGCGCCGACATTTTCGATGCCGTCGAAAAGTCGCTGACCAGACTCAACACCGATTATCTCGATCTCTATCAGATCCATTGGCCGGAACGGGACGTGCCGTGGGGCGCCAATCCGAACCGTATCGGCGCCGTAGCGTCACGATCCGATTCCGTCGGCGCACCGGCCGGCGAGACGCCGGTCGCCGAAACGCTCCCCGTCTTCGACGAACTGGTGAAGGCGGGAAAAATCCGCCATTTCGGCCTGTCGAACGAGAGTTCCTGGGGCGTGATGCGGTTCATCGCCGAAGCCGACAAGGGCCTCGGTCCGCGTCTGGTGTCGCTGCAGAACGCCTACAATCTCGTCAACCGCAGCTTCGAGGTGAACCTCGCCGAAGTCTGCGAGCGCGAACAGGTTTCGTTTCTCGCCTATTCGCCACTGGGACAAGGCTACCTAACCGGAAAGTACGAGCATGGCGCGCGGCCGCAAGGCTCGCGTTCGCAGCTCTTCAATCGCGGCCAGCGCTACGAGACGCCCAATGCGGCGGAAGCACAGTTTGCGTACAACGAGCTGGCGCGCTCTTTGGGCATGGAGCCGGCATTGTTTGCCAATGCTTATGTCACGAGCCGGCCCTTCGTCACCTCGAGCATCATCGGTGCGACGACCATTTCGCAGCTCGAAATGGCGCTGTCTTGCGCCGATGTCGTCTGGACCGAGGACATGCAGAAGGCGGTCGATGCAATTCACCAGCGTGTCGGTAACCCGTGTCCGTGAGCAGATTTCCTGCGCTGTAAGGTGTGATTGCCAAATAATTACAAGAGGGAGGGGGAATAAGTGAATTTTCCGATTGAGGTCGTGCGCGAGAAATTTCCGGCCCTGTCGCTGACCGACAAGGGCCGTCGCCGCATCTACCTCGACAACCCTGCCGGCACGCAGGTGCCGCAAGCGGTTGCCGACGCGGTGTCACGCTGCCTGCTGACCACAAACGCCAATCTCGGCGGATTCTTCGAAACCACGATCGCAGCGCAACAAATCGTCGATGACGCCCATGCGGCGATGGCCGATTTCCTGGGTTCTGCGAGCCCTCAGGAAATCATCATCGGCGCCAACATGACGACTCTGACCTATCACATGTCGCGCACGCTCGGCCGCACGATGAAACCGGGCGACGAAATCATTCTCACCCGCATGGACCACGAGGGCAACGTATCGCCGTGGCTGCAGCTGGCCGAAGACCTTGGCCTTGTCGTGCACTGGCTGTCTTTGGACAAGCAGAGCTGGCAGATCGAGGAGGCGGCGCTTGCTACGCTGCTCACCGACAGGACCCGGCTGGTCGCTTTGAACTACGCGAGCAATCTGACCGGCTCGATTAACCGGGTGAAGGCGCTGACGCGCGTTGCCAAGCAGACCGGCGCCCTGGTCTATGTCGACGCCGTTCAGTTCGCGCCGCACGGCCTGATCGACGTCAGGGATATCGGCTGCGATTTCCTGATCTGCTCGGCCTATAAATTCTTCGGGCCGCATATGGGCATATTGTGGGGCAGGCTTGATGTCATCGACAGACTGAAACCGTACAAATGCCGCTGTTCGTCCAATGCTCTGCCGGAGCGGTTCGAACTCGGCACGCCGCAGATCGAGCTGATGGCCGGACTGACGGCCGCGGTCGATTACTTTGCGGAACTCGGCGCGGCTGCAGGCGATGGCGGCTCGCGCCGCGCCAGGATCGCCAAGGCATTCGAAAGATCAATAATTTATGAGAACCCGCTGGCGCAAAGGCTGATCGACGGCCTGTCGGCTATCTCAGGCCTGACCATCCATGGCATTACCGATCCGGCGCGTGTCGGAGAGCGCGTCCCGACGGTCTCCTTCACCGTCGACGGCATCGTGCCGGAGACGATCGTACGGCAGATGAATGCGGAAAACATCTTCCTGTGGTCCGGCCACAACTACGCCTGGGAGGTCGTCCACCAGCTCGGCATTCCGGCCGAACAGGGCGTCGTGCGCATCGGCATCGCCCATTACAACACGGCGGCCGAGATCGACGAGACGCTGGAGAGCGTGCGCCGTGTCGTCGCCATGCTGCGACAGGAGCGGTTCTGACGCGATATCCGGCTGATATTACCACTTCCTGCCGCCGCCGAAGCCGGTGAGGAAGGCAGTAAGATTGTCGCCGAGCTCGTCGCAGAGATAGCCGCCCTCCTGCACGATGACCATCGGCAGGCCTAGGCCGGCGATAGCCTCGCCGATGCGCGAGAAGCCCGGTGTCGTTACCGACAGTCCGCCGAACGGATCGCCTTCGAAGGAGTCGAGACCGAGCGCCACGACAAGCGCTTCCGGCGCAAAGGCGCGGATACGCTGGAAAGCCACATCCAGCGCGTCGAGGAATGCGGCGTCGCCGGATTTGCGCGCCAGCGGCAGGTTGAAATTGTAGCCGAGGCCAGCCCCTTCGCCACGTTCGTCGGCATGACCCCAGAAGAACGGGTAGAAGCGCACCGGATCGGCATGCAGCGAGACGGTGAGCACGTCCGGCCGCGCATAGAAAATGCCTTGCGTGCCGTTGCCGTGATGCAGGTCGACGTCGAGGATCGCCACCCGCGCCGCATTCTTGCGGAGCGTCTGTGCCGCGACCGCCGAATTGTTGATGAAACAGAAGCCGCCGGCGACATCGGCAAAGGCATGGTGGCCGGGCGGACGGCAGAGCGCATAGGCAGCCGGTACGCCTGACATCACGGCCTCAGCAGCCTCGACCGCGCTCCAGGCGCTCCACAGCGCGCTCTGCCAGGTCTCGATTGAGATCGGGCAAGCGGTGTCGGCCATGTGGTAGCCGGCCTGGCCGACCGCCGAGGCCGGATAGGAGCCGTTCCGCGCGATCGGGTGGATGTTGGGGATCACTTCCGCCGAAGCGCCTTCGATGCGCTGCCAGCGCACAAAGATGTGCTCGAGAAAATCGAGATATTCGGGCGTATGCACCGCGGCAATGGGACCAAGCCCGTGATCTCTCGGCCGTTCGATCGTGCAGCCGGCGGCCCTTGCGCCGGCGAGCAGCCGTTCGACGCGTTCCGGCTTTTCCGGATTGGGTTTCTGCGCACCGCTGGAGAGGAATGCCTTGGGATCATGGCGCTTCTGTTCTTCGGCATAGAAGGCTTTCATCTTGGCTCCTCATCATCGGGCGCATCGGCGAAGGCAAAAGAACGCGTCGCCGACGATTTTCTGCACCTGCTCGTAGCTCGACCAGGCAATGCCCAGTCTTTCGTAAAAGGCTTTGGCGGTTTCATTGTCGGTATCGACGGACAGTCTGAGGTAGACGCCGCCGTCCTTCCGGCATTCTCGCGCGGCACGGCGCAGCAGGCGTTCGCCGATCCTGCGGCCGCGAAACCGGTCCTCGACATAGAGGTCCTGCACATAGACGCCGGGCCGGCCCATCCAGGTCGAGAAGATCGGGAAATGCAGGCATAGGCCGGCGAACTCGCCGCCGACTTCCGCAATCAGCGTCGAGAAGGCAGGTCTTTCACCAAAGCCATAGGTGCGAAGATCGTCGGCTGTTGAGGTGATCTCCTGATGTGCGCCGATATGCGCGCCAAGCCGCAGAATCGCGGCATGGATCCTTTCGGCGTCCTCGCCGGTGCCGGGCCGGATGAGAACTTCGTTGCGTACTGGATTGGTCAACTTGCAAACATCTCAGGCCAAAACCATTTCAGAATGCCACCCTATCGCCGCCCTTGAGCGCCAGCATCTCGCGCGCCTCGGTGGGCGTGGCGACGTCCAGCGACAGCCCGTCGAGCACGCCGCGGATACGGCGCACCTGATCGGCATTGGACCTTGCCAGCTGACGGCCGTCGTAAAGGCTGTCCTCCAGCCCGACGCGGACATTGCCGCCCATCGCCGCTGCAATCGAGATCATCGGCATCTGGTGGCGCCCGGGGGCCAGCACCGAAAACTGATAGCTGTCGCCGAACAGTTTGTCGGCGATACGCTTCATATGGACCAAATTGTCGGGATCGGCGCCGATACCGCCCAGTATGCCGAACACGAACTGAATGAACAGAGGTCCCGACGCCAGCCCCCGGTCGCGAAAATGCGCCAGCGAATAGAGGTGGCCAACATCGTAGCATTCGAATTCGAAGCGTGTGCCGCAGCCCTTTCCCAGTCTTTCGAGCACGGTCTCCATATCGGCAAAGGTGTTCTTGAAGATCGTGTCGCGTGTCGCTTCCAGCAGCTTTGGCTCCCACTCATGCCGCCACTCCCTTGGTCGGTCGAGCATCGGGAACAGCGCGAAGTTCATCGAGCCCATATTGAGCGAGCACATTTCGGGCTCGGCCCTGAGCGGTGCGGCCAGCCGCTGGTCGAGCGTCATCAGCGACGAGCCGCCGGTGGTGATGTTGATCACCGCATCGGTCGCCTGCTTGATGCGCGGCAGGAACTGCATGAACACATCAGGATCGGCCGTTGGCCGCCCGTCGCTGGGATCGCGGGCGTGAAGATGCAGGATCGAGGCGCCGGCTTCGGCGGCGGCAATCGCCTCTGCGGCGATCTGGTCCGGCGTCACCGGCAGGTGCGGCGACATTGACGGCGTGTGCACCGACCCGGTGACGGCGCAGGTGACAATGACTTTTCGCGGCGCCATTTTCAGCCTTCGACCGGCAGATCGAGCTCGCCGGCCAGCACCTGCAGCGAGTCGCCGATGATGGCGACGATTTCGCCGACCTGTTCCTTGGTAACGATCATCGGCGGTGCCACCATGAAATTGTCGCCGTCGAAGCCGCCCTTGACCTTTCGCCCATAGATGATCAGGCCGCGCTCATAGGCGAGGTCGAGCAGCCGCTGGGTGGCCTTCTTCGCCGGTGCGATCGGCCCCAGCGTATCAGGGTCGGCGACCATCTCGGCACCTAGGAGCAGGCCCTTGCCACGCACGTCGGCGATAAACGGAAACCGCTTGGCCAACCCCTTCAGCTCAGCCATCAAAAGGTCGCCCAGGTCAGCCGCATTGGCGATCAGGCCGAGGCGGTCCATTTCGCCGAGCACGGCGAGCCCTGCGGCGCAGGCGAGCGGATTGCCGGCATAGGTGTGGCCGTGCTGGAAGCCGCCGGAGGCGAGCAGCGGCTGCACCAGCCGTATCGGTGCCGCCAGCGCCCCGAGCGGCGCATAGCCCGAGCCCAGTCCCTTTGACAGCGCGACGATGTCGGGCTTGCAGTTCCAATGGTCGCCACCGAGGAATTTTCCGGTGCGGCCGGCACCGCTCATCACTTCATCATGGATGAGCAGGATGCTGTAGCGGTCGCAGATTTCGCGGATGCGCGGATAATAGATGTCCGGCGCTACCAGCGCCGCGGTGGCAGCGCCGCCGACCGGCTCCATGATGAAGGCGAGCACGCTTTCCGGTCCCTCGGCGAGGATCTTCTCCTCCAGCATGTCGGCGTAGCGGATGCCGCGCTGCTCCATCGAGAGATTGTCGCGGTCGCGCCAGGCGGCCGGCGCCGGCACGGTCGGCATGACCTGCATCATCGGTGTGAAGGTTTCGGCCAAGGCGTCGTCGCCGGTGACGGATAGCGAACCAAGCGTGCCGCCATGATAGGAGGGAAAGCGGGTGATCACCTTCCAGCGCTTGGGCTGGCCTGTCGCCACTGCCCACTGCCGGGCGAGCTTGATGCAGGATTCCGTCGCTTCCGAGCCACCCGAGACGAAGAAGATCCGGTCCATGCCTTCTGGGAGTTTGGCAGCCAATAGCCGCGCGAGATCCTCGGCCGGCTCGTTTTCGAAATGCAGCCGATAGGCGAAGGTGGCGCGGTCCATCTGCCGCTTCATCGCATCGAGCACGTTGCGGTTGGAATGACCGATATTGGCGACCATCGGTCCGCTCGATCCGTCGATGAAGCGGCGGCCGTCCTGCGTCCAGATGTAGATGCCTTCGGCGCGATCGACTAGCGGCCGGCGCAGGCTGGACAGATAGAACAGATTTGACGGGCGCGTCTCGATGTCCGGGGCAGGGGTCTGGGATTTCAGCATGTCAGGACTTTCCGAGATAGCGGCCGAGAACATTCTTGGTAACGAGTTCGACCATCGGGTCCTGCCTTAGCAGGCCGGCGACCCATTCGCAGCTTCCGGCGTGGAACACCTCGCCCTTGCCGCGCAGGAAATTGACGATCATGCCGTTGCCGCGCTTGACCTTGTCGAGGTTGGCGTCGCTCGCATCGCCGAACAGCGTTTCGGCGGTGAAGCGTCCGTCCTCGTCGCCGAGGAACCGGCCTTCGAACGGAACATCGGCGCTCTCCTCGACTTGGGCAGCCATGCCGACCGCGAGAATTTGCAGCCCGTCCGGTGCGCCACTGTTGGGCGTCGGGTAGGGCAGTCCGCCTCGGATCTCGTGGTCGAGCCCGTCGACCTCATAGCCATAGACATGGCTGTCGGCGCCGAGCAGGTCGCCGTAATAGATGCCTGTGCCGGCGAACGCCCAATGCTCCGGCCGGTAGACCGGGAAGCCGCGCACGCCGCGCGGCGCGCAACCGCCCCAGCCGGCATACAGGCCCCCCGTCGCATTGAGCCCGAAAGTCGAGGCGCCCGGCCGGCCGATCTCAGGTGCTTCCCATGAATTAGTGGCGCGCGTCACGTCGCCGCTCCGATAGACCGGGTCCTCTGCACGGGCACGGTATTTGTAGCAGACCTGCCGGCGGCCCGCGTCCTCCAACCTGGTCTGCCACATGAAATTGCCGGCGAAGCGTGCCGCATGGCCGCCGCGCTCGACATAGGCGTCGACCGCGTCGCGCATCTCCCAGGTCCAATATTCGTCATGGCCGACGAAGGCGACGCAGTCATAGCCGTCGAGGATTTCGGGCGAAAAATGCAATTCGTGCTGACTGGCGAGATCGACCCCATAGCCGGCACGCTCGGCAAAACGAAAGAAGAGGCTGTCATAGCT
>NZ_RZSU01000163.1:0-10648 GCF_003997585.1 Mesorhizobium sp. M5C.F.Cr.IN.023.01.1.1
GAGCTCGAACAGCGGTTTGGCCTGAAGCTCGGCGAAATCCGCGTCGCCGACAGGCCTCGCGCCTGGCCGCTCGGCCTGACACTTGCCCGCGCCTTCGTCGCGCCGCGCATTGCGCTCGCCGGCGACGCCGCCCACGGCATCCACCCGATCGCCGGCCAGGGCCTCAATCTCGGCTTCAAGGATGTGGCGGCACTGGCTGAAGTGGTGGTCGAGGCCGACCGGCTCGGCCAGGATATCGGTACGCTCGACGTGCTCGAACGCTACCAGCAGTGGCGGCGCTTCGACACGCTGCAGATGGGCATCACCACCGATGTCCTGAACCGGCTGTTCTCCAACGACATCAGCCCGCTGCGCGCCGTCCGCGACATCGGCCTCGGCCTCGTCGAACGCATGCCGCGGCTGAAGGATTTCTTCATCCGCCAGGCGTCCGGTCTGTCCGGCGACACGCCGAAGCTGCTCAAGGGCGAGGCGATCTGATCGCCTCGCAATTGGCGGAAGCCTTCCCAACTTCGTCATCCTTGGGCGGAGCGACGCGAAGCGGAGCACAGACCCAAGGATCCATGCCGTGACATCAGCCGGAGAATGCGGCGGAGCAGAATTCTGCACCGTTGCAACACGTCGAAGTCACGGCATGGATCCTGGGGTCTGCGCCGCGTCGCTTCGCTCCTTGCTCCGCCCCAGGATGACGAAGCGACCGGGCGCCAGTCGCCAAGCCATGCGGTCTGCCAGAATTTCCATCTCAGGGAACTCAGTTGACCTCGAAGCCCAGCTTCTGCCGCAGCCGCAGTATCCGCTGGTCGGATATCTTCAGGGGTTGCTCGCCAGCCTGCGCCGCGCGGTTCACCATCTGCAGCAAATCGTTTCGCTCAGTCACATCCAGACGTTCGCGCAGGAACGGCGCCAGCTTGTCGATGACGATCGTGGCATCGTCGATCTGTGACGCCGCCCATTTGGCGTAGACCACGGCCTCATCGGTCTTCTTGTCGTCCGCAATCTCCGAGATCATCAACCGAATCGCGGCTTCGCGCTGCGGCAGGACAGGGCCGTTCTCGGAAACGATGGCGGTGATCAGCGTCGCGGCCGCCACGACCGGATCGTCGATCGCCGTCAGCGGTGAGAGCGCCGCCTGCTTGCGCAGTCTCTTGCGGCGAATGTTCCCTTGCACACGGCCGACGACGTCCGCGACCTCGCGCGCCGCATCGTTCATGGCCTTCATCCGATACCACCAGAACGCCGCCGCCCCCAACAGCCCAATTGCAGCAATCAGAATATGCATGCCCATGATCCCCCAACCGCAGCGACGATAGGAGAAGTGCCGGCTCGCTTCAACACGCAAAAGTTGCGCCCGCAGAAGAAACTGATTCAGCCGGACGCAAAACAGAATAATCTCTAGGACCCCGGCACGTTGTAGATCGCCCTGACCTCGATCGTGCCGATTTCGGCCAGAGGGATGCCGCCGGCAATCTCCAGCGCCTCGTCGATATCCCCGGCCTCGATCATGACGAAGCCAAGCAATTGCTCCTTGGTCTCGGCGAAAGGGCCGTCGGTGACCAGCCGCCTGCCCTTGCGCCGGCGCACGCTTTTCGCTGTCTTCACCGATTGCAGCGCCTGGGCGATGATCAGCCGGCCGCTTTGCTCCACCGATTTGTCATAGGCCAGCGAGTCGGCGTCGAGCTTGGCCAACCTCTCCGGGCTCATTGCATAAAGGTCCTTTTCCTCACCGTAGACGAGGCAAACATATTTCATCTCTCATCTTCCTTGTTTGGACGAACCGTTGGCAACCAAGGTCCCAGCCGGGCTTTTGACCGCCGCATGATCGACAACGGACACTGCAATCCCGATGATGGCGACCGCCGCAAGCAGTCGACCGAAACCGGAAGATGGACGATGCAACCAGTCGGCTTCTTGTTCAGCCGCCTTTCGGCCGGTGTCTCTCCAGTAGGCAGAAAACAAATCATTCATGTGATCCTCCATCCGGCCACGAAACCCGTGGCCGCCCGCAGGACGGCCGAGGCAGATGGAAGTCGACATTTTTGCACGCGGATTTTTTTGCGTGGCCATTGGCGCGAAAGCACGGGTAGCCTTCGTGCCCGCGCGCGCTATAGTCGATCAGACGCCGATCACGGCTCAGCCACCGCATCAAGGAGGAATTCATGGACCGCACCGCAAACGCCGTCTGGAAAGGCAATCTGAAAGAGGGCAAGGGCACGCTCGACACGCAGAGCGGGACTCTGAAAGGCACGCCTTACTCGTTCAAGATGCGCTTCGAGGACGAGAGCGGCAAATCCGGCACCAATCCGGAGGAACTGATCGCAGCGGCGCATGCCGGTTGCTTTGCCATGCAGCTTTCGCATATCCTGGCCGAGAACGGCACCCCCGCCACCGAACTCGAGGCCAAGGCCGTGGTGACGCTGGTTCCGGGCACCGGCATCACCGGCAGCGCGCTCACGCTGGTCGGCAAGGTGCCAGGTATCGATGCCGCGAAATTCCAGGAGCTGGCTGAACAGGCCAAGGCCGGGTGTCCGGTCTCGAAGGCGCTCGGCGCGATAAAAGTGTCACTCGACGCCAGGCTCGGCTGAGCGGCCGAACCTCGCGAATCGGCAGCGCAATGGACCGGCGGGGCGCTACTGTCCCTCGCCGGTCAGCGCGTTGATGCGTGCGCGCAGTTGTCCGACCTCTTCCTCGAGAGCTTGCACGCGTGCTTCGAGATCCGAGGCCGGCGAAGGTGATTGCAGGGGCGTTGCAGCCACCGCCGGCGTCTGCACCGGCCCGCTCAAGAGATGCGCATAGCGGTCCTCACGCTGGCCGGGTCCACGATCGATCTGCTGAACGAGCGGCGGCTTGCGGCCGATCAACAGGTCGAGATTGCCGCGAAGCTCGTCGATGGAGGGCAACCGCGCCATGCGCTCAGCTCGCGCCAGCAATTCATAGGCGGTCTGCGGACCGCGCAGCAACAGCAGCCCAAGCAGCGCAATCTGCGCTGAGGTCAGCGAAAAGCGCTGCGCGACGACATGCTCGTAGCGCTCGACGCGCGAAGCAAAGACCTGCCTGACCAAGCCCTTGTGCTCAAGCTGGCCAAGCGCTCGCCTTACCTCGACAAGCTCGACCGACATCACCGGCTCGCGCGCCGTCTTCTGGTTGGCGGCGGCAAGTGCCGCATTGAGCGTCAGCGGGTAGATATCGGGCGTCAGTTCCTTCTTTTCGATCAGGCAGCCGAGCACGCGCGCTTCGACGGGAGAAAGGTTGGGCAGTTCAGTGTCGGTCATAGGTCGGCTATTCTTTTTAGGCTGGATCGCGACATGCGCCGCCGAAGCTACACCCTTCTCTCCACCATCATCTTCTTGATCTCGGCGATCGCCTTGGCCGGATTGAGCCCCTTGGGGCAGGTCTGGGCGCAGTTCATGATGGTGTGGCAGCGATAGAGCCGGAACGGGTCTTCGAGGTTGTCGAGCCGTTCGCCCGTGGCCTCGTCCCGGGAATCGATCAGCCAGCGATAGGCCTGCAACAGCGTCGCCGGGCCAAGATAGCGGTCGCCGTTCCACCAATAGCTCGGGCAAGAGGTCGAGCAGCAGGCGCATAGTATGCATTCATAAAGCCCGTCGAGCTTTTCGCGCTCCTCATGGCTCTGCAGCCATTCCTCGGCCGGCTCGGGCGACACCGTCTTCAGCCATGGCTCGATCGAGGCGTGCTGGGCGTAGAAATTGGTGAGATCGGGCACCAGATCCTTGACCACCGGCATATGCGGCAGCGGATAGACCTTGATCGCGCCGGAAATGTCGTCGCAGCCCTTGGTGCAGGCGAGCGTGTTCGAGCCGTCGATATTCATGGCGCAGGAGCCGCAAATGCCTTCGCGGCAGGAGCGGCGCAAGGTCAGCGTCGGGTCGATCTTGTTCTTGATCCAGAGCAGCGCGTCGAGCACCATCGGCCCGCAATCGTCCATGTCGACGAAATAGGTGTCCATTCGCGGGTTCTCGTCATCGTCCGGCGACCAGCGGTAGATGCGGTACTCGCGCAGATTGGTCGCGCCCTCCGGTTTCGGCCAGGTTTTCCCGGCCTTGATCTTCGAGTTTTTCGGAAGCGTGAGTTCGACCATTACCTCAGGTCCTTTCGGATGACGAGCTTCAGCCCGGACCAAGTCCCGTTCACGGCGGCCATCGTCAATACACTCTCGCCTTGGGAGCGATCTTGGCCAGGTTGATGCCGCCGTCTGCTTCGCTAAGCAGCGGCTCGGTGTGCACCGGCCGGTAGCTGAGCGACACCTCGCCGTCTTCGCTGAGCCGGGCCAGCGTATGCTTACGCCAGGCCAGATCATCACGAGCCGAAAAATCTTCCCGCGCATGCGCGCCGCGGCTCTCCTTGCGAGCTTCGGCGCCATAGACTGTGGTGATGGCATTGGCCATCAGATTTTCCAGCTCCAGCGTCTCGACCAGGTCGGAATTCCAGATCATCGAGCGGTCGAACACTTTTACGTCCTTGAGCTCGCCCCAGATCTGCGAAATGCGCTTGCAGCCGCTTTCCAGCGATTCCTGCGTGCGGAACACCGCCGCATCGTCCTGCATCGCCTTCTGCATCTTTTCACGCAAAACCGCCGTCGGCGTCGAGCCGTTGGCGTGACGCAGCCGGTCGAAGCGGTCCATGGTCTTCTCGACCGAGGCTTCGTTGGGCGACGGGATCGCGGCGTTGCGGTCGATCACCTGGCCTGCCCGGATCGCCGCAGCGCGGCCGAACACCACCAGATCGATCAGCGAGTTGGAGCCCAGCCGGTTGGCGCCATGCACCGAGGCGCAGCCGGCCTCGCCGACCGCCATCAGCCCTGGCGATACCTGGTCCGGGTTCAAGGCGGTGGGGTTGAGCACCTCGCCCCAGTAATTGGTCGGCACGCCGCCCATATTGTAGTGGACCGTCGGCAGCACCGGGATCGGCTCCTTGGTCAGGTCGACGCCGGCAAAGATTTTTGCCGATTCCGAAATCCCCGGAAGTCTCTCGTGCAAAACGGCCGGATCGAGGTGGTCGAGGTGTAGAAAAATATGGTCCTTGTTCTTGCCGACGCCGCGTCCCTCGCGAATCTCCAGCGTCATGCAGCGCGAGACCACGTCGCGCGAGGCAAGGTCCTTGGCCGACGGCGCGTAGCGCTCCATGAAGCGCTCGCCTTCGGAGTTGACGAGATAGCCGCCCTCGCCGCGCGCGCCCTCGGTGATCAGGCAGCCGGCGCCGTAGATGCCGGTCGGATGGAACTGCACGAACTCCATGTCCTGCAGCGGCAGCCCGGCCCGCGCTGCCATGCCGCCGCCGTCGCCGGTGCAGGTGTGCGCCGAGGTCGCCGAGAAATAGGCGCGGCCATAACCGCCTGTCGCCAGCACCACCATTTTTGCCGAGAAGCGGTGGATGGTGCCGTCGTCGAGGTTCCAGGCGACGACGCCGGTGCAGGTGCCGTCCGGCTCCATGATCAGGTCGAGCGCGAAATACTCGATAAAGAACTGGGCGTTGTTCTTCAGCGACTGGCCGTAGAGCGTATGCAGGATGGCGTGGCCGGTGCGGTCGGCGGCGGCACACGTGCGCTGTACCGGCGGGCCGTCGCCGAAATTCATCATGTGGCCGCCGAACGGCCGCTGGTAGATCTTGCCCTCTTCGGTGCGCGAGAACGGCACGCCGTAATGCTCAAGCTCGTAGACGGCGGCAGGTGCTTCGCGCACCAGATATTCCATGGCGTCGACATCGCCGAGCCAGTCCGACCCCTTGACGGTGTCGTACATGTGCCACTGCCAGGAATCGGGGCCCATATTGGACAGCGAGGCGGCGATGCCGCCTTGAGCGGCGACCGTATGCGACCGCGTCGGGAAAACCTTGGTGATGCAGGCGGTGCGCAGGCCCTGTTCGGCCATGCCGAGCGTCGCGCGCAGGCCGGCGCCGCCTGCTCCGACGACCACCACGTCGAATTTGTGGTCGACATAGCTATAGGCGGACGCCGTGTTGGCGTATTTCGCGTCCTTGGCCAAAGCTCAGCCTCCAAATGCCAGTTTGAGCAGGGCGAAGATCGAGGCGACGCCGACCACTACGGGAAAGAATGTGTTGAGCGCGAGCAGCGCCAGCCTCATGCCCTCGCCATGTACATAGTCCTCGATGATCGCCTGCATGCCGAGCCGCATATGGTAGAGCCCGGACAAGAGCACCAGGGCCAGGACCAGCGCCACGAACGGGTTGGCAAGTGCGGCGCGCACTTCCGCATAGCCGGCGCCGTTCAACGCGATCAGGAAGCCGACGAAGAACAGGATCAGCGGGATGTTGGCAATCGCCGTCAGGCGCTGGCGCCAGAAATGCTCCGTGCCCTCGCGGGCGGAGCCGAGGCCGCGGACCTTCGCCAGCGGCGTGCGCATGTCGGTGTTGCGGTGGCTCACGATCAGGCCCCCCGCGCCATGTAGCCGGCGACCCAGATCAGCAGCGTCAGCACGATCGAGCCGGCCAGCGTCGCCCATGCGATCCTGGAGGCCGTGTCCTTTTCAAGACCTGCCCCGGTATCCCAGATCAGATGGCGCACGCCGCCCAGCATGTGGTGCATCAGCGCCCAGGTATAGAAGAACAGCACCAGCCGCCCCAGCCACGAGCCGAAGGCCCAGTTGACGGCATCGAAGGTGGATTGCGAGCTCGCCGCCGCCATCAGCCACAGCGCGACCAGCAGCGTGCCGAAATAAAGCGCCCCGCCGGTGATGCGATGGATGATCGACATCGTCATCGTGATCGGCGGTCGATAGACGGTCAGATGCGGCGAAAGCGGCCGTTCACGTCTGGCAAATTCGCGGGTGGCTGGTGATTTGCTCATGGCTCCCCCAGTTCGGCGTCTCTGGAGCCCCAGGGGAAATGCGGCGTTACCGCTTCCGGTTGCGACTTCGGACAGCCGGTTTCTAATGCGCTTTTTGCACCGCGTCAAAGCCGGAAAATCGTTTCGAAAACGTAATTTAGTCTGACAAAAGGGCGGTGTTTCGCTTCAATCGATTAGGGCGCGAACCCAAGCCGGCGCAATGTTCGCTGCAGTGCGGCATATCTGCCCGACCGAACAGCCAGGGTGGTATTGAGATTCAGGTCAGGCCGCGCCGAAAATGGTGGATGCCGAGAACCGGAGCGGAGCGTACATTTCGGTAAGTGCACCGGAATCGCAGGGGTCCACCATTTGCAGGCCGGCATCACCTGAATATCGACACACCCGGTCAGCGGGTGCAGGTCAGCGGCGTCTTCCCGCCCTTCATCACCAGCGCGTCGCGTCCGTCGATCACGATTGCGTCATGCGCCGCGCCGAAGCGGCTGCTTTGATTGGCGGGCGAGGCCGGCAGGTCCTCGCTGGCGCCGTCCGGGCCAAGCACGCGCACCGAAGTGCCGAGGTTTTCGATGGTGATCCTTGTGCCATCAGCGCAGGTGTAAGTGGCGGTGCGCGGCTGTGGTGAATCGGTCGCGGTGGCCGGCGCATTGGTCTGCGACACGCAGGCAACGGTGATCAGCAATGGAACATGGGCAAGCGTCACCCGAAACGTCCGGCTTAACGCCATATGCTGCTGCCTCCCTGCGCGTCAATCCAGCCGCGATGCTTGGCCAAAGATCACCCGCGCCGGCCGCGATGGTGCGGGCAAGCATGGCCGAAAGATGGCCGCAGCCTTCCAAGGCGCCGGATTAACCATGTTTGCCGAGATCTGGTTGCCAGCAGGCCTGGCCTCTTAACAAAGGTTAATAAAAGGTTAATTTATGATTCGAGGAAGACTCGCCTCTGACAAATGGGGGACGCCATGCGTTCGAATTCAGGCAGATCGCGCCTTACGGCGCTCATCCTGGTGGCGGTGGCCATCGGCTTCGCAGCACCGGCACTCGCCGGGACGCGCGACCGCGTCTACGCCGATTCTTTCGGCAATCTCGTCATCGAAAGCGCCGCCGGCTACAAGCGCATCCTCGTTGGCGAGGGCAGCCTGGCCAAGGAACTGTCGGACTACACCGGCGCCGGCCAGCCCAAAATCTATGAAAACGACGCGGATGACGTCAGCAGCCGCGACTGCTACAGGCCGCCGGTTTTCGTGAAGGGCCGCAGTTATATGTACGGGCTTTCCGACGGCGAGATGCCCGAACTCAGCCCCTGCCGCTGATCTTCGGCCCGGCGTTGGCAACAGCCGTCTGCCGGGCGGCGATTGACCCTATCGAGATGCGCACGCAATCGCGTCCGCTGCCCTTCGCCTGATAGAGCGCTTCGTCGGCGCGCCGCAGCAGGTCGGAAAACCCTTCGGCCGGGTGAAGCTCGGCAACGCCGAAACTGGCGGTGCAACGATGGTGCGCCGGCAGACAGTCTATCGGCAAGGCTCCGAAAGCGCTGCGCGTCCCTTCGGCGAAAAGCCGCGCGGCGGCGAGGTTGGTTCCCGGCAGGATGATGGCGAATTCCTCACCACCGATGCGACCGGCGACGTGATGATCGGCGGCCGCATCACGCAGGAATCCGGCAAAGGCTTCGATGACCCGGTCGCCGGACGCGTGGCCGAAACTGTCGTTGATGCTCTTGAAATGATCCAGGTCGGCAATGACCAGGGCGACCGGAATACCCTTGCGCACGGCGTCACGCATCGCCAGCTCGGCATGACGTTCGAAGCCGCCGCGGTTGAGCAACCTCGATAGCGTGTCCGTCTCCGACTTCGACGTCGCCTCGGCGAGCACGTCGCGGACCAGGATGACCAGAATGAGAACCGCGATTGTCATGCCGAATACCGTGCCTAGTGATTGCGACACCAGAGCGTAGTTGCTCTGCAGATAGGCCTGCGGATTGGCGCCCCAGCCGCCCAATGCATGGGCGATGAAGGGCTTGCTCACGAACTGCAGGGCGCTGGCCGCCAGAACGGCCATCAACGCATGGTCGAGCCAGTCGCGTCTTTGTCTGGACGACCAGACGATGGCGACGCCGACGAACTGCATGGCCGCATAGGGAAGCTGGTAGGCCATCATGCGGGCAAGCGACTGGCGCGGCAGGTCCTGCACGAAATACACGGCCACGGTGGCCGCAAACAGGAAAACGAGCATCGGCGCCCAGGGCGGCGCCACGCCGTATTTATGGGCAAGCCCGCCATTGAAGGCGATGGTGGCGCCCAGGAAAACGGCGAAACCCGCGACGACTGCCGGTCGCGCATTGTCGAAGATCGGAATGCTGAACTCGATGGCGAAATAGGCCATCCCGAGCAGATAACCGAAGACCAGCCAGCGCGCCGGCGCGCGCGCCGCATCGTTGAACGAGATGGTCATGAAGGCAGCCGCCAGCAAGCCGGCGACGAGCAGGTTGATTGCAAGGATGAACTCTGCGCCGCCGCCCATGTGGTTTTTCGCACTCCCTGCGCCAGCAAATCACGAACGGGCGAAAAAGACGTTAACGTGGGCCGAGAGCGGGATGATCAGCCGGCTTTGAGCGGTTCCACAACGAGCACCGTTTCCGACCGTTCATAGGCCGTTCATAGGATAGCCGCACGCTGTCGCGGCCGTTCCGTTTGGCTTTGTAAAGCGCCTCGTCGGCGCGGCGCATCAGCGGCTCCAGCCCTTCATTGCCGGTGCGGGCCGTCACGCCGAAGCTCGCGGTCACTCTTGTGCCGGACGGGAGCCCGTCGACGCTGCCAATGCTTCCGAAGCAGCCAAACACGTCGGAGCCCTCGCGGTCCAATCACCGTCCCGTTTTTTGCTTTTTCGGTCAATCAATTGCCGCGCGCGGTTCTTTTGCGACTGCCAAACCCATAGCCGATCATCAAGAGCAAAACCGTCGCCGCGGTGAAAATGCCAAGTCTGGTCCTTGCCGTTGAAAATCCCGCAAGTCTGCCGCGTGCCTCGGTCGTGAAGGACCCATGGGTCTTGTGGAGCCCTTTGACCGGGTGGAAAAGATTGTCATCGCGTGCAGATGATGCCTTGGTACGCCGGACCTGGCCCTTGTAAGCCGCACTAGCCAGATAGCGGTCCAGCAAGCCTGGGGCAAACATGTTTCCGATGATGGAAAAAAGGGTGCTGAAACCCAACCAGTATTCGCGGGCGGGATCGCGCGCGGCGCGGATGACATTCTCGGCCACGATTTCCGGCTGGAAAACGGGGGCCATGGGGCGAGGTTCACGGCCCGTATGCGTGCGCGCCCAATCGAATTGGGGCGTATCGACCGCTGGCAATTCGACTATCGTGACCCGTATAGCGCTGTGATCGTGAATGAGTTCGGTGCGAAGAGATTCGCTGAAGCCACGAAGTGCATGCTTGGCGCCGCAATACGCGGCCTGCAACGGAATGCCGCGATAGGCTAGCGCGGATCCGATTTGCAGGATCGTACCGCGGTTGCGCGGTTTCATGTGCCGCAGCGCCGCCATCGTCCCATGGACGGAACCGAGATAGGTCACCTCGGTTACGCGGCGGAATTCTTTGGGACTTATTTCCTCCACAGGTGAGAAAACAGTCGCCATCGCATTGTTGATCCAAAGCTCGATCGGCCCCAGTGTTAACTCGATCTCGTCGGCCGCCGCAACTACTTTGGCCGCGTCAGAAACATCGGCGGCTATGGCGAGTGCCTCGCCGCCCTTGCCTTCGATTTCCGCCTTCAATTGGCTGAGAGCAGGTTTGTCGCGCGCGATCAGAGCGACCTTCGCGCCCTCTCGTGCGAGGCGCA
>NZ_RZSU01000164.1:0-10630 GCF_003997585.1 Mesorhizobium sp. M5C.F.Cr.IN.023.01.1.1
GGCAAAGACTGCGCGTGCGGCGCTCGATGCCAACAACGACGCCATGGCCTCCGTGATCGCCGCTATGAAGTCGGCTGGCATCAAGGAGCGCGACCTGCAGACGGCCGGCATCCAGATCAGCCCGCGCTACAACTACACCAACAAGCCGGACGGCAGCCAGGAAGCCGAACTCATCGCCTATCAGGTGACCAACACGCTTTCGGTGCGAATCCGCGACATCGACAAAACAGGCGAGATTCTCGACAAGGCGGTATCGCTCGGCGTCAACCAGGGCGGCGGCATCTCGTTTTCCAACGAGGATCCGGCTGCAACTCTCACCGAAGCCCGCAAGAAGGCGGTCGCCGACGCCATGGCCAAGGCAAAGACGCTGGCTGAAGCCGCCGGCGTCAGCATCGGTCGCGTGCTGGAAATCACCGACCAGAATGTCGCGCCGCCGCCGATACCGATGAACGCCAAGGCCTTCGACGTGGCCCGCGAATCGGTTCCGGTGCAGGCTGGCGAGAATTCCTACACAGTGCAGGTCACCGTCACTTTCGAGTTGAAGTGACCGCCGCTTGAACCCGTGGTTCGGCGCTGTCGAAGCGCGGCAACCGGCAACATCGATCTGCTGTATGAAAAACCCCGGAGGACTGATCCTCCGGGGTTTTTTCGAGCCGCACCTTTCCACCCTGGCCGAAAGGGGCTCTGCTCCCAGAGCATGATCCCGAAAAGTGGGAACCGGTTTTCGAAAGATCATGCTTAAACAAGAAGGCCGGTGCCGGTCGGCAACGTGCCGAACGTTTACCGAAGATGAACGTCTACCGGTAGATCACCGGGCAGCCGCGCTCATTGGCGAACACGATCACCACGCGGTCGCCGTACTGGCGGCCCGCGACTTTAACCGTGCGGCGGCTGACGTCGATAATACGCGCGCGGCGCAGACCCATGCGCTCGGCCTTATAGAGGGCACGGTTCGGCGAGCAGGACCGGCGCCAGTCGCGTTCGCGGCGGCGCTCGCGATAAAAATAATCGTCGTCGCCGGTATAGACGCCGACGCGCGGATCGTCGTTGTTGCCGAAGCCGAGATAGATGCTGTCTGCCTGGGCGGTGGCGGGGATAGCGGCAAGCGTGCCGAGGCCGATAAGCGCCGAAAGGGCCGCCGTCTTGATCGCGTTGAACATTGTCTTCTCTCCTTGTTCAGGGCTTCCGCCTGTCTTGATCGAACCGGTGTGTCTTGATCGAACCGGTGTGTCTTGATCGAACCGGTGTGTCTTGGTCGAACCGATGGGGAGGAGAATGCGCCGGCGTATCTGAACTTTTTGCGAACCAGCCGTTCATATTGGGTTCATGTGGCAACAAGAGGTAATTTCGCGGTTTCTCCAATTCCGGTTCTGAACAACTGGCCGGTTCTGAACAATCTAGCCGGTTTTGAACAATCTGGATAGAAACGCCCTGTCGCGCAGCCGGTTCCGGGCCCTGGCTCGAGGCTCCCCTAAGGCTCGTCGTCCAGCATGTGCTCGAAATAGTCGTCCGGCTCGGCAAGATCGGTCTCGCTGGCGCTTACCCGGCCGCGCATCGAGATGCCGGCCTCATGCACCGTCTCGGCACTCCCCGACACCAGCCTGTGCCACCAGTAGAGATCGTGGCCCTCGGCGACCAGCCGGTAGGCGCAGGTCTTCGGCAGCCAGCTGATGGTGCGCACATTCTGCGGCGTCAGCCCGACGCAGTCCGGGACGCGCGCCAGCCGGTTGGCATAGTCCGAACAGCGGCACGTTTCGGCGTCGAACAGCCGGCAGCCGACGCTCGTCCAGTAGATCTCGCCGGTGTCTTCGTCCTCGAGTTTCGACAGGCAGCATTTGCCGCAGCCGTCGCAAAGCGATTCCCACTCGGCCGGGGTCATCGCTTCGAGCGTCTTGGTTTTCCAGAACGGCGTTTCCATCGACGGGATGTGGCCCCCGCTGGCGTCAAGGTCAAGCACGCGACAGACGCAAAGCCGGCCGGCACCATAGGCCGGCACCATAGGAATGACACGAAGTCGCCTTCAAAACGCCGGCCAATCGCCGTTCGTGGCCGTTAATGCCTGCTAACCGGAACCAATCCGGTTGATGAACAGTTTGGGCCGGGATGGGACGCCAAAAGGAGGATTTCTAATGAAACGCCAACCACGGATTCTGGCAGGCACGGCACTTGGCCTGCTGATGGCGTCCGCGCCGTTGGGCGCATTCCCGTTGCAGGGCAGCGCCGCTTTCGAACCGCCGCAGCGTACCGCAACACCCTTGATCCTGGCGCAATCGAATTGCCCCGAAGGCGAGTCGGCGGAAGACTGCCCACAGCAGGCGGAACCGGAGCAGAAGCCGCGCAAGAAGCGCGAGCGGCAGGCTGAATCGGCTCCCACGGAGCAGGCCGCGCCTTCCGGGGACGAGCAGGGCAATCAACGCAGGAAGAAGCGCGAGCAGCAACAGCAGACCGAATCAGCCCCTGCCGAACAGGCGGCCCCGGCCGAAGAGCAAAAACCGCGCAGGAAGAAGCGCGAACAACAGCAGATCGAAGCAGCGCCGGCCGAACAGGCCGCCCCGGCCGAAGAGCAACCGCGCAGAAAGAAGCGCGACCAGCAACAGCAGATCGAAACGGCACCTTCCGAAGAGCCCGCCGGACAGGCGGCGCCGCGCGAAAAGGCCGCACCTGCAAATGACAACGAGCAGGTCACGCCGCGCCGGAAGAAGCGGGACCAGGATCAGCAGATCGAGGCTGCGCCAGCCGAACAGCCAGCCAGGAAGGAAACGCCCGCCGGCGAGCAGGGCGAGCCGCTTCCGACCGACCAGCAAGCGGCTCCGGCTGAGGGCGAAAAGCCCCGGGAGCAGGCTAAGGAACGTCGCAAGAAGCCTATCGGCGAACAGCCGGTGACGGAAGAGCAGCCCACAATCGGCGAACAGCCCGCCGATGGCGAACAGGCTGCGCCGGCCCAAGGCGAAGCTCCGGTCCAGGGCGAAGCGTCCGATCCAAACGCGGTTCCCGTGTTCGACAGCCAGAAGGATGCCAGGCGCAAGCGCAAGGGCGGCAGGGACAACGCGCAAGAGACGGGCGGCCAGGACGCGGGTGGTCAGCCCACCCAGCAGGACGGCGAGCAGGCGGAAGCCCCGGAGCCGGTTCCGGTCGACCAGGGGCCGCCGCCCACCGATGACAGGACGGCCCAGCAGGCGATCAAGCTTGAGAAGGTGGTTCCGGTGACGGAGGAAAAGGGCAAACGCGTTGAGCGTGTGCCTGACGTCGAGGACATTCGCCGCCGTCGGCGTCCGCAAGGTGTCGACGTCGTCAGGGAACTCGGCGACCGCGTTATCCTACAGTTCAACAACCAGACGATCGTGGAAAGCGACGATACGCCGCGCCTGCGCCGTGGCGCGAGGAACGTCTACTATGAGGAGTTGTCGGGCGATCGCACCCGGGAAATCGTCGAGCGTGACAACGGATTCCAGATCGTCACCATCCGCAACCGCTACGGCGACGTCATCCAGCGTTCACGAATCGCGCCCGACGGACGCGAATATGTGCTGAGCTATGTCGACGAGCGGTACTATGAGGACGACGACGACTGGCGCGATCCGGGCGACGATCTGCCGCCGATTCGGATCGACATTCCGCGCGAGGAGTACATTCTGGATTCCGAAGAGGTCGAGGATCCAGACGACTACTATGCCTTCCTCGAACAGCCGCCGGTGGAGAGGGTTCAGCGCCTCTACTCGATCGACGAGGTCAAGCGCTCGGCCCGTGTCCGCGACATCGCCCGCCGCATCGACCTCGACACGCTGAACTTCGAATTCGGTTCGGCCTCGATCCCCGAAACCGAGGTGCAGAAACTGGAAGGCGTCGCCAGCGCCATGGAGAAGCTGCTGGAGAAGAACCCGGCGGAAACCTTCCTGATCGAAGGCCATACCGATGCCGTCGGCAGGCCGGAGGCGAACCTCGCTCTGTCCGACCGTCGCGCGGAGGCTGTCGCCGAAGCCCTGACCAATGCCTTCAGCATCCCGCCGGAGAACCTGACGACACAGGGCTATGGCGAGGAATATCTCAAGGTCGATACGCCGGAGCCTGAGCGCGAGAACCGTCGCGTCGCCATCCGCCGCATCACCTCGCTGGTGGCGCCGGTCGCCAGTGCGAATTAGGCCATGGTCCCGAACCGAAGGTCAGCGAAGCAAAAAGCGGAAACGGGTCTTCGTAAAAGACCAGGGCAACTTAAAAGCAACGATTCCAGAAACCTGAACTGGTTTCTGGAATCTATATGGGAAGACGTAGCCCACCCGCTTTCACCGGGATGGCGATTTCCGGCAATGAGCCGAGGTTGAAGGAGAATGTACGTCGCGATTTTAGCCAGGCATTGAATCGCGAGATCGTCCACCCCAGATTCTGACTAGGGCTTCCCTGCCCTGTCCCGACTCCAGCGGGACACATGAGCCCCGCCGGTACCCCCTCGCCGGCGGGGTTTTGTTTCCGGCTTCGGTGGAGAACCGAAGCCTTAGGCCAGGCCCAGACAATTCCTCACTGTGCCCTCCGCCTCAAAGCCAAGAAGGCTGAGGATTGAGAACGGCGTCCGGTGCCGGTCAGTAAATACTTTTGACGTTGGTTCCCGAATTCGCGAACACCTCGTCGGGCACGAAGAAGTCACCGGCAAGCGGGCCTTTCGCGCCCGGCGCATAGATCGAAAAATCGCTGACGCCCTCGGCGCGCAGCACCTCTTCGTCGATGTAGAAATTGCCGGTGGCTTCGCGCGACGGCCTGAGCAGGATCGCATGCGCGGCCTCGGCCATGATATCGGGCGAACGGCTCATCGCCGCCACTGTCGCCCCGCCCAGGAGGTTGCGCACCGCTGCCGTATCGATCGTCGAGATCGGCCACAGCGAATTGACGGCGATGCCGTCCCTGGCGAACTCCGCGCTCATGCCCAGCGTGCACATCGACATGCCGAATTTGGCCATCGTATAGGCGACATGGTTCTTGAACCATTTGGCCTTCATGTCGAGCGGCGGCGCCAGATTCAAGATGTGAGGATTGTCAGCCAACTTCAGGTGCGGAATGCACATTTTGGAAACTAGGAACGTGCCGCGGGTGTTGATCTGGTGCATCAGATCGTAGCGCTTCATATCGGTTTCCAGCGTGCCGGTGAGTTGGATGGCGCTGGCATTGTTGATGCAGACGTCGATGCCGCCGAATTTTTCGACGGTCCGGGCGACTGCGTGGGCCACCTGCTCCTCCTCGCGTATGTCGCACAACATCGGCAAGGCCTTGCCGCCGGCCTGCTCGATCTCCTCAGCCGCCGTGTAGATCGTACCCGGCAGCTTTGGATGCGGCTCGGCGGTCTTGGCCGCGATCGTCACATTGGCGCCGTCGCGCGCAGCGCGCAGTGCGATCGCCAGGCCGATGCCGCGCGACCCGCCGGAAATGAACAGCGTTTTTCCCTTGAGCGACATGTCTTCCGCCTCCCTCGCAACATCACAGGCGCGATCCTTGCGCGGTGGTTGCGTGCCGCGCAAGGCCCAACACGCCGGATGTAGTTTACGCTGCGTAGGCTTTGGAACGACAAATTAGACCAGCACCAGGCCTCGCCGCATGGCGATGGCGATCGCGTCGGTGCGGTTGGCCGCACCTAGCTTGATCAGAATGGCCGCGACGTGGAACTTCGCCGTGTGCACGGAAATGTTCAAGCGCCGCGCGATCACCTTGTTGGGCGCGCCCTCGGACAAAAGCACCAGCACTTCGCTCTCGCGCGGCGAAAGCGCCGGCCGCTCGGTCCTGTCGTCGACCGGCTCCTCGTCGGAGAGGTCGTCGTCATGAAAAGCGAAATCGTCATGCCGATCGGACAAGGGGCGGCCCTCGCCCGAAATCCGGTAGCCAGCCGCCGCCAGCCGCGCGGCAGCAGCGATCAGCAGATCGTCCGCTGCCGCCGGCAGCACGGCAAACACGGTATCGGCGGGCTGCCGCCTCCCTCGTTGAGACAGGAGCACCTGGGGTATCGCGGGATCGGTAGCGGCACCTTCCAGCCGTCCGCCCCCCAGGGCTTCTCGTTCCAGGCTATTGTCATCGATGACCGCGACATCGGCTCTGTCACCGCTATCGCTTTTGCCGGCCACAATCGGCAGCAGATCGTCAGTCGCGGCAAGGGCCGTGGACAGGTGTTCGGCACGTACGGCGTCATCGAGCGCGATCAGCACCGTCAGCCGCCGCCCCGTGATCCCGTGACTTGCCATCGATCTTCTCAGTTCAGCGGCTTTTCGCCGATAGTCAGTACGACATCGCGCCGTTCGCCGCCGCGTGCCACGCCGAGCGTCACCGACGCGCCGGCGCTGTCCGGCCCGAGCCTGCGGATCAGGTCGCGCGGGCCATGCACGGCTTCGCCGTTCCACGACACGATGATGTCGCCAAGATGCAGGCCGGCGGCCTTCGCCGGGCCATTATCGTCGAGGCTCATCACCATCGCGCCATGCGTGTCGCCGTTGCGGATCGGATGCAGGCCGGCGCCGAGATAGCCGCGCGCGACATGGCCCTTCTCGCGCAGCGTCGCTGCCGCCCGCTCGATCGTCTCGTAAGGCATGACCAGCGCCCGCCGGCGCGGCCCGAACAGCAGCATGCCGATCAGTGCGCCCTTGGCGTCGAGCACCGGGCCGCCCTCGAAACGGCCGCCGGCATTGACGGCCAGATTGATGCGCCGGTCGATCGTGCCGCCGCGCATCGAGCGCCAGGCCGGACCGACCTCACCGACCGTGCCGAATGCGGCGAGCCCCGCACCGTCGCTATTGCCGATGGCGATGGCGAGATGGCCCGGCCGCACCGTGCCTGCCTTGGCCAGCGACGGCACGTCCGGCGCGCCGGTCGGCTTCAGAAGGGCCGTCCCAGTGGATGGATCGCGGCCGACCAGCTCAGCCTTCACCTTGTCGCCCGAAGAAAGCGTCAGCTCGATCTCCTCGCCGGCCTCCACCGCCTCCTCGGCAGCGATAAAATAGCCGTCGCGCCAATGGAAGGCGGTCGCGGTGCGATGCTGATGCGTGGCGAAGCTCGCCGTCGCCGGCGCCGCTGCGGCGGTGATATCGGCGATGGCGTCGGAAAACGCGCTCAGATTGAAGTCGCTCATGTTGATCTCCTGGGTTTTATCGCATCGGCCCGAAAATCGGAATCGATTTTCGGAAAGCACTTTGCGAGAACTCAAAGTCTTAGAGCGTACTTTGAGCGTCCGATGGGCGCTCGTCGCTCTAACCCAGATATCGCTCGGCAGCGCGTTCGCGGGTACTCGCCTGACGGCTAGTTGGGCGTTGGACTGGCCATCTGGTCAGGTCGCGGCCGATCCGGCCGCTCCGCACATATAGGCATCCTTCATCTCGCTCTAAAGACACGGAGCCCTGCCATGTCCCTCCCCGCCCAGCAATTGCAATTCGACGATGCGTTGCTCGATGATTATTCGGCAACGGTCGCCGATGCCGTGGACCGCATCGGTCCCGCCGTCTGCCGCATCGAGCGCATCGGTGGTACCGGCGGCCAAGGCTCCGGCTTCGTCATCACGCCGGACGGGCTGGTCGTCACCAACTTCCACGTCGTCGGCGATGCCCGCACCGTCCGCGTCACCATGCCGGACGGCGTCTCCAGAGAAGGCCGTGTTCTCGGCCGCGACCCCGACACCGACATCGCGCTGGTGCGTGCCGACGGCAGCTTTGCCGATATCGCGCCGCTCGGCGATTCCAAGCGTCTGCGGCGCGGCCAGATCGCCATTGCCATCGGCAACCCGCTCGGCTTCGAATGGACCGTCACATCAGGCGTCGTCTCGGCGCTCGGCCGCTCGATGCGCGCCTCCACCGGCCGGCTGATCGACGACGTCATCCAGACCGACGCAGCACTCAACCCCGGCAATTCCGGCGGACCGCTGGTGTCGTCGGCGGGCGAGGTCATCGGCGTCAACACAGCCATGATCCATGGTGCGCAAGGAATCGCCTTCGCGGTTGCCTCCAACACCGCCAATTTCGTCATTTCGGAGATCATCCGCTTCGGCCGCGTCCGCCGCGCCTTCATCGGCGTCTCGGCCGACACGACAAACCTGCCGCGCCGCGCCGCCCTGCTGTCGCAAGTGTCGAGCAGCACAGCGGTGCGCCTGCGCAGCGTCGAGGCGAACAGCCCGGCGGCCAAGGCCGGGCTCAGGGAAGGCGACATCATCGCCGCCATCGACGGACGCCCGGTCACCGGCGTCGACGATCTGGTGCGCCTGCTCGACGCCGAGCGCATCGGCCGCGACACCCTGTGCACGGTGGTGCGCCGCTCCGGCATTACTCAGGTCAAGGTGATGCCGGTGGCGCGAAGCTAACGATTATCGCGGCGCATAGATCTGGCCAAGCAGCGAAACCAGCAGCACGGCCAGCTCTCCGGTCGGATCGAGGTCAGGATCGAAAATGGTCATATCCATTCCGGTGCAGCGCGGATCCGCTACCAGCGCCGCGAGAATGGCGACGAGATCGTCGGGATCGATGCCGGGACTGCCTGGTGAATCCACCGCCGGCATCACCGTCTGATCGAGCGCATCGACGTCGAAATGCACCCAATAGGGCCAGCCGGTTCGCGCCAGCGTGGTCCAGGTCTTGTCCAGGACCTTTGCCGCGCCAAGCTCTCGCACGGCAAAGACGTCGATCAGCGTCATCGCGGTCGAATTGATGTCAGGCCAGGCGAAGTCGGGGTCGCGGTTCTCGCGTTCGCCGATCTGAATCACCTGCTCGTCCACAACAAGGGGGCTTGCGATGTCAGGCCAGTCGGTCAGCAACGGCTCGCCACGTCCGGTGGCGAGGGCAAGGTCCATGCCGGCGGCCGAGCCGAGTGCAGCGTTGATGTCATAGTTGCCCGGATGGCGGAAATCGCTGTGGCCGTCGACATGGACCAGCGCCACGGGACCAGATCGCCGGGCAGCGGCCAGCGCGCCAAGCAGAACCGCGCAGTCGCCGCCGACGACCAGCGGGAACTCGCCTCGTCCCAGCGCGCCGGCAACAACTTCAGCGAGTCCGAGATTGAAGCTGCGTAGCGCGTTGCCGTTGCGCAGCCGGGTGCCCGGCTGTGGCTCCGTGCTATAGCAGGGCCGATCAAGATCATCCACTTTGAGGGGCGAAAGCCTCTCGATCAAGCCAGCTTCGGCCAACGCCTGCGGCGCACGCCACGTCCCCGGTATATGACCTGGCCTCAGCGGGCGCAGGCCAAGGTTTGAGGGTGCGCGGACAAGGCAGATTTCACGCATGGAATAGGCCCAGGGTTGCCAAGCTCACCATAGACCGCGAATGCCCGCCCGGTCACGTGGCCCGAGTCGTCCCCTCACCTCTGCCGACAGTTCCTGTCGGGGGGCGTCGTTCAGGCTCCCCGTCACCCTTCAACAAACTGCGCCAGGAACTCCGCGCTCGGCGGGATCGGCTTAATCACGTCGATCAGCACGCCATTGGGGTCTTTGGTGATGAAATGACGCTGGCCGAAGGGTTCGTCGCGCAAGGACCGCAGGATCGGCAGGCCGGCGGCCAGGATCCGTTCGTAGACCGCGTCCGGATCCTTGACCTCGAAATTGATCAGCAGCCCCGACGTTCGGCCACGCCCCTCCTCAGGTATCGTATCGTGGTCGCCTTGGACGATGCCGAGATTGACCCGGCGATCCTCGGCCGACTGCAGATGCACATACCAGTCGCTCGCAAACAGCGGCTTGAAACTGAAGTGCTTGATATAGAAGGCCTTCGTGCCGGCAACGTCGCCCGTCATCAGCACCGGATAATAGCTCGTCGTCTTCATCTTTCCTTCTCCAATCGAATAACATACATTCTGCATGTAGATTTAATTAACATACAGGCTGCATGTATGCAACAAGAATCCACGCGCCGCTCAAACCGCGACCGAACCGAAGCGACGCGCGCCGACCTGATCGCCGCGGCGCGAAAACTGTTCACCGAGAAATCCTATGCGGAGACCGGCACGCCAGAGATAGTTGCAGCGGCCGGCGTCACGCGCGGCGCGCTCTACCACCACTTTGCCGACAAGCAGGCGCTGTTTGCCGCGGTGGTCGAGCAAGAGGCGGCGGCTGTGGCGCAAGAGATCGAGCGCGCCTCGCCGCCCTCACTGTTTGCCCGTGACGCGCTGATCGCCGGTTCCGATGCCTACCTTGCCGCCATGCGCGCACCCGGCCGCACCCGGCTGCTGCTGCTCGACGGACCGGCCGTGCTCGGCCGCGCCGCAATGGACGACATCGATAACCGCCACGGCAACCGTTCCTTGCGCGAGGGCCTCGTCGCGGCGATGCGCGCGCAGACCATGACGAGATTGCCGGTTGAGGCACTGACCGCGCTGCTTGCCGCCGCCTTTGATCGGGCGGCGCTCGCTATCGAGGCCGGCGCCCTAACCGGCCCCTATCGCGAGGTGCTTGTCGCCCTTATCGATGGACTGTCTCCGACTCATCCTCAGGCACCTGGCCCGGCTCGAACTCGTTGAAGCAGCCGAGCTGCCGTTTGAACTGATCGATCAGCCAAGCTGCCGCGGGTTTCGGGCTTCGGTCGGTGCGATGCATGGCAAACAGCGGCGAACGCACCTCGCTGTAAGGCTCGAGGTCGAGTTCCACCAGCCGGCCACTCGCCAGATCATCGGCGATCAGCCATCGCGG
>NZ_RZSU01000165.1:0-10345 GCF_003997585.1 Mesorhizobium sp. M5C.F.Cr.IN.023.01.1.1
TGCCCGTGTGGTTCGGGCAAGAAGTACAAGCATTGCCACGGCGCGTTTGCGTAAGCTTCTCTTCTCCCCGTCACTATACGGGGAGAAGGTGCCGGCAGGCGGATGAGGGCAGCGCGGACGTTCGAGATGAGCAAATCTCCCCACCTGAGGGGGAGATATCAGGCGGCCAGGGGGGCGCTGTCCCGCCGGCTTGATCCGCTAGTATCCCGCGAAAGCGACTTCGTCCACAGTCACTTTCTCAAACCATCTTCACCGACATTCACCCATTGTGAGGGGAACGGACGAACGCAGCTGTATTTCGTCCGTCTGCTCGGCTTGCGGTTGAGGCACCTATTTCGGTCGGAAGCAGTCGAACTGCGAGGCTTTTCTACCGGCGATAGTCCAGAGTTTCTACGGCAGAATGGCGCTCGTCGGTGAACTTGAACGCATGATTGTCTGATACCGCGACCCACGTCAGGCATTATTGGGCAGCGTAAAATTCTCGAAAGTCGCCGCCGCCCCTCATCCCCCTGCCGGCACCTTCTCCCGTATAGTGACGGGGAGAAGAAAGCTCCCACCCAACCGTTTCTTAATGTGTTTTCGTTAGACGCATAGCCAGAAAAGAGGCGGAAAACGGAGAGTATTGGGTGCGCTTTTCCGCGGCGACGACAGCCGGGCGGTTCCTGCCGCAGCGCCTTGCGCTGCGCGTAGAGCCGCTGCTTGGCCGCATCGATGCCGTGCTGTTTACCGCCGACGAGCGCGGCGAAGCCGGCCGCATGTCGCTCATCGCCTTTTCCATCCGCATCGTCAGCGCCGTCATCGCCTTCGTCAGCCAGGTGCTGATGGCGCGCTGGATGGGCTCATTCGAATACGGCATTTTCGTCCTCGTCTGGGTGACGATGGTCATCGTCGGCAATCTCGCCTGCCTCGGCTTCCACACCTCGGTCATCCGCTTCATTCCCGAATATCGCGAGCGCAACATGCTGGCCGAACTGCGCGGCATCGTGCTGACCAGCCGCCTGTTCGTGCTTATTGCCTCGACCGCGATCGCCGGGCTGGGCGCGCTCGGCGTCTGGCTGCTCTCGCCCTTCATCGAAAACTACTATGTCGTGCCGTTCATTCTCGGCCTCATCTGCATGCCGATGATCGCCATGTCCGATCTGCTGCAGGGGCTGGCGCGGGCCAACTCATGGGCGCTGTTTGCACTGGCGCCGACCTATCTGGTGCGGCCGATGCTGATCCTGGCGCTGATGGCGCTGATGCTTCTGGTCGGCTTTGCGCCCGACGCCAGGACGGCGATCTTCGCCTCGATCGCCGCCGCCTATGCCACCACGCTCGGTCAGCTCATCGGCATCACGTCACGCATGGACAGGAATATCCCGGCCGGGCCGAAGAAGGTTCATTTCGCGCAGTGGTTCCTCGTGTCGCTGCCGATCTTCCTGGTCGAAGGCTTCTTCTTCCTGCTCACCAACGCGGACGTGTTGATGGTCGGCGCCTATATGGACCCCAACGACGTCGCCGTCTATTTCGCCACGGTGAAAACGCTGGCGCTGGTGCATTTCGTCTATTTCGCGGTCAAGGCCGGCGTCGCCCAGCGCTACGCGCAATTCACCCATGGCGAGCCGGAAAAGCTCGCCGCCTTCGCCCGCGAAACGGTGTCGTGGACCTTCTGGCCGTCGCTGGCGATGGCGCTGCTGGTGCTGGTGCTGGGCGAGCCGATGCTGAGTCTGTTCGGCGCCGAATTCGTTGCCGGCTACCCCCTGCTGTTCCTGCTGGTCTTCGGCGTCGTCGCCCGCGCCGCCGTCGGCCCCTGCGAAAGCCTGCTCACCATGAGCGGCAATCAGAACGTCTGCGCCGCCGTCTACGCCGTCACGCTGGCCCTCAACATCGGTCTCAATCTGGTGCTGATTCCGCTTTTCGGCCTGTGGGGCGCGGCGATGGCCACCGCCTTCGCGATGATCTTCGAGGCCGGCGCGCTGTCCTTCACGGTGTGGCGCAAGCTCGGCATCGTCATGGCCATTTTCGTAGCCGCCGAAGGAGCCGCATGATGGCTGCCATCCCGTTGCTTGAGGAAACCAGCGGCGGCCCGGCCGGCGCCATGGTGTCCGGCCTCGCCGGGCTCGCCCGCGAAGCCGACCCCGCCCATATCGAGCTCTTGGCCAACGACCGGCCCGAGCGCAAACTGGCCGTCTACCCGGCCTCCGCCGGCTTCGATCTGGTCGAGGAACTCGACTATCTCTGCACCCGCACGATCGAGCCCAACGTCTTCTTCAACCCGCGATTCCTGGCGCCTGCCATGCCGCGGCTGGAAGACCGCGAGGTGCGGCTGGCGGTCATCCGCGACGGCGACGAATACCGCAACCGGCTGCGCCTGCTGGTGCCGTTGTCGGTGGAGCGGCCGGGCGTGCCGCTCGGCGTCCCGGTCATGCGCACATGGTCGAGCCCGTTCGGCCCGATCGGCACGCCGCTGGTCGACCACGACGATCCCGTCGGCGTCATCGAGGATTTCTTCGCGATGCTGTCGCGGCCGCATCTCAAATTGCCGAAGGTCTTCGTCCTGCCCGACATCCGGCTCGACGGCCCGGTGGCCAGCCTGCTGGCCACCGTCGCCGAGACGCGTGGCCTGACGCTGGTCACCACCGGCAAGGCCGAACGCCCGATGCTTGAAAGCGGGCTCGACGGCGAAGCATATTTGAAGGCCTCGCTGCGCTCGCACCACTATCGCGAGTTCCGCCGCCTGAAGCGCCGCCTCGCCGACCTCGGCAGGCTGGAGCATGTCGTGGCGCGCGGACCGGCAAATATCCGCCACGCCATTGAACGCTTCCTGACGCTTGAAGCAGCAGGCTGGAAAGGCCGCGAGCGCACCGCCATGGCCATCGACCGCTACCGCGCCGCCTTCGCCCGCGAGGCCGTGCACCGGCTGGCCGAACAGGATCTGTGCCGCATCCATTCGCTGACGCTCGACGACCGCACCATCGCCAGCCTGATCGTCTTCGTCGAGGCCGGCGTCGCCTACACCTGGAAGACGGCCTATGACGAGACGCTCGCCGCCTATTCGCCGGGCACGCTGTTGATGATCGAGGTGACCAGGCAGCATCTCGACGACCCCAACATCATGATGACCGATTCCTGTGCCGTGCCCGACCATCCGGTGATGAGCCGGCTGTGGACGGAGCGCAGGCCGATCGGCACCCTGGTCATCGGCCTGACGCCGGACGCCGACCGCCTCGCCCGCCAGGCGGCGTCGCAGCTTCACCTCTACCGCGAAACCCGCAACATGGCGCGCCTGCTGCGCAACCGGATGAAGAGCTTGCTGGGACGGCGGTAGGCTGGTGGTGCTGCTAGTTCCTCGACCCAGGGATTTTGACAGGTCGGGCCAATCAGCAGCGAACGTCGATAATTCCCGTCAGTGGCAAATCGCAAACCTCCAGGATTAGCCGCAACACCCCTCCACTTCATCATCCCCGGGCGGAGCAAGGAGCGAAGCGACGCGGCGCAGACCCTAGGATGACGAAGGCACAGTCGAGGCCTAGGTCATGAGGCTTAATTCTCCCGACCAGCGGAAAGGATTAGCATCGGCGATAATCTCGGCCGCGCAACCAGCATCATTGCCGCCTTGCACGGCAGAACAAAAAAATCTGGGAGGAATCCATGACGAAAACAACTTACTTCAGGCGCCGCAGCATTCTCGCTTTGACTGGCCTCATCGGCGCCTGCCTGACTGCGGCTGCAGGTCAGGCCGCCGAGCCCGACAAGGCCGAGATCGATGCCCTGAAAAAATCGCTATCCAAGTACGAAGACTACAAGGCCGCCATTCGCGACCTCTATCTGTCGACGGTCGGATGCGTTTATTACAGCGGCGAAAAAGTGGCTGGCGCTATGGATTACCCTAAGGGCGCGATGGGCATTCATTTCGTCAACGTCGCGAGCGTCAGCCCGACACCAGATCCGACGCGCCCCAATGTCCTTATCTATGAGCCAGTCGACGGCGGCCTGCGCCTGGTGGCCGTGGAATGGCTTGCACCGTTGACGCCTGACACCAAGGAGCCGCCGAAACTCTTTGGACAGAAATTCCAGGGGCCGATGGAGGGGCATTATCCGCTTATTCCGACGGAGTTCTACCACTACGATCTTCACGCCTGGCTGTTCAAGGACAACCCGCTCGGAATGTTCAGCCCGACGAACCCTGACGTGAAATGCGACAATTACGCGTTTCCGATGCCGGAGCAGCCGACCAAGATGGTCCCGGGGCCGATGTGATGGCGACCTGAGCTACGGAGTCCGATCTAATCAGGAAGGACCGGCCTCGTTGTCAGGAAGGACCGGCCTCGATTGTGATTATCCCAGGATGCTCCCGGAACACATCCCGCCGAGCTTCCAAGACATCTCGGGTGGAAAATGGTGCCCCTAGCCGGGATCGAACCAGCACTCCTTGCGGAACTCGATTTTGAGGGGCCGGATATGCTCTATCCTTTGTATATCCGGCGGTATCCGATTTCCCGATAACAGATTGCCAGCACTAGCTTTTTTCGGCTCTCGGGTCACACATACCTAACCGGAGACACGCTACGGTTGGCTTTCCGAGTGCACCTATTCTGCACCTGAAATCCGACTTCAACGGAGGCTAGGCATGCCCAAAATCAAGCTCACAAAGACCGCTGTCGACACCGCAACCCCGCAGGAGCGCGATTACGAACTCCGAGATACGACGATACCCGGCTTCCTTGTCAAGGTCACGCCCACTGGCCGCAAGATTTTCATGGTCGCCTACGTCGCTCACAACGGCCAGCGCCGGAAGCCGGCCATCGGGCGTTACGGCGAAATCACCGTCGAGCAGGCCCGCAACATCGCCCAGGACTGGCTCGCCGAAGTGCGGCGCGGCGCGGACCCGAGCGCCGAGCGGGCCTCTGCTCGTCATGCCCCTACGGTCAAGGAACTCTTCGATCAGTTCATGACCGACTACTCGGAGAGCCGAAATAAGCCGTCCACGGTCGGGTCGAACCGCGGCTACGGCAAACGTTATATCATCCCGATCCTGGGACACATGAAGGTTCCCGATGTCACGCGCGCCGACATCTCCCACCTCATGAAAAAGATGGCCAGGAGCCCGACCAACGCCAACCGAGTGCTGGCGGCTGTTCGGAAGATGTTCAACATGGCCGAGGTTTGGGGCATGCGGCCGGATGGCTCCAACCCGTGCCGGCACATCCCGAAATATCCTGAGCGCGGTAAGACCCGCCTAATCACCGACGCGGAACTACGCAAGCTGTTCGAGTATCTGGACCGCGCCGACGCCGAGGGGCTCGAACATCCCTTCATCCTTCTCGCCATCCGGCTCCAGTTCGAGTTTGCCGCGCGGATGTCGGAGATCATTCAACTTGAGTGGGCTTGGATCGATTTCGACAATCGCCGGGTCGTTTGGCCCGACAGCAAGACCGGCGGCATGTCGAAGCCCATGAGCGCTGAAGCGCTAAGACTTTTCGAGACCGCGCCGAGGCTGGAGGATTCGCCGTTCGTTTGCCCGTCCATCTTCGACCCCAATCTGCCGATGTCGAAGCACACCTATTCTCACGGCTGGAGACGCATCCTGCAGCGGGCAGGTCTGCCCCACATTGGTACGCACGGCATTCGCCACCGCTCCGCCACCGACATCGCAAATTCCGGCGTGCCGGTGAAGGTTGGAATGGCGCTCACGGCCCACAAGACCGTGACCATGTTCATGCGCTACGTCCACACCGAGGATGATCCGGTACGGGCGGCGGCCGAGGTTGTGACCCAGCGCCGCTTGTCGTTGGTCGGCGGAGCGCCAGCTCCAACGCCGGACCCAATCGTCGTGCCCGAAGCCTCGGCGGTTGAACCACCAGTCCAAGTCGAACCCGCGCCCATCGGGCCAGACGGCAAGCCACTTGGCTTTGAAGATGGGGCCTACACCTCGCGTACACGCCTTGGCAATTACCGTCCCTACCGGCACCGCAGCGGCGAGAACCGCGCCGTTCCTCCCGGCAGCAAGCACGCCGAGGCGAAGGAGGCGAACCTTGGCTGAGAAGGATCAGACCACTTGTCCCCGCGGGACCAGAATGGCGAAGGGCCGATATGCAAATCGGCCGGCGCTAACGTACGCGGATCGAGAGAAATCAACGGCCATCCGGCGGACCGGATTGCAATCGTCGGTTGATGATTGCCGCTGGCCGGGCTTACCCTAAACGAGCACCTCCGGTCTCTATTGCTGGTTCCCGGCGGCTGCGCCCGGCGAAACTGTCACACCCAGGGTGAGAATGCCAACCACGACGGCGTTCAACGTCAGGATCAAGCTTTGGAAGCCGAGGATCCAAGGCGAAGCAACGAGCCATATGCCGATGGCGGCGTTCACCCGACCCTCCCAGGCGGCGGAAACCGTAAATGGCGCGATGGAAATCACCATCATCACAACCCCCACGACAAGGAAGTTCAGTAAGGTGCCGCCATTGATCTGAGACTGTGATGGTGGTCCCATTTCCAGATGCACAAGGACCCAAGGGGAAATAAGGACCCAAAGGGCGATCATCGCCCTGAGAAAGGGCCCCCTCCAGGATTTCTTCTGCACATCGACCCTCCTCGTTGCCGGCAGACGGACTGATGGAAGTCACATGGAAATCCCGTTGGAGATTTATCTCCTTGACCAAGATCAAACCGGCGCGCCTTAGACACAGAATGGGCGCACCCGTCATGCGCAAACGAACTGCTACTTGCGCGGCGCAGCCGATCAACAGCTGACCGGACCGCTAGACTATAAACTAGCGGGCGAGCTACGAGCTATCGGATTATGCGTTCTTGAACCCTTGCTCCGTCCGCTACTCGGTCGCTCGGGTGCAGCACGACGCGATCGCCCGCCGCAAGTCCGGACTCAATCTGCGCTACCCGGCTGTTGCGTTGGCCGATCTTCACGATAGAGGTGCGTGCGCGTCCGTCCTTGACGACGTACACAGCCCAGTCGTCGCCCTGTCGAAACAGCGCCGCTACAGGTACCGTGAGCGCATTTTCGTCCTGCCAGCTAGTCACGTGCACAATCACGCGATAATCATGCCCGAGCGCTGACCAGAATTCGGGTGGGTCAACGAAGTCGATCTCGGTGTGGACCCGCTGCTCCTCTATCCCGAGCGCAGAGACCTTGAGGAAGCCGGCCGGGTCGACACGAGTCACCTTGCCGTTGAGAGCCTCACCACCCCACCCGTCGATCCGAACGGCTGCGCCGGGTTTGATCTGGACCGCGTCGATCGAAAGCAGGTCCGCCACCACCTGCAGATCGAGCGGATCGCCAATCTCGACGAGCGGCGCCCCGGCCTGAACCATGCCTTCGCTCTCCTGAATGATGTTCAGGACGCGGCCGCTCACCGGCGCGCGCAGCTGGATGCAGCAGGCCGGATCCGATCGCGTCGCGTCGTCGGCAGGCTGGCCGAGTCGCGCCTGGATCATGGACTGCTCGTTGCGGCGGACTTCGACCTGCGCCTTCGCGCTCGCCAGAGCGGCCTCGTTTGCTTCGACATTGAACTTTGCTTTGTCGAGGGCCTCTTGTGAGATGGCCTCGGTTCGCACCAGCTTCTCCGCCCGCTGCAATAAGGTACGCGAGTAAGCCAGGGTCGCCTCGATCCGCTTCACCTCCGCTCGCGCGGCTGTCAAAGCCGCATCGGCTGCACCAAGCGCCGCCAGCAATTCTTCGTGAGTGCGGATGTCATGAAAGCTGGGGGTAGTCGGCTGCATCACAGCCACCACTGTTTCGTCCTGGGTGACCTGGTCCCCGACATGAAGCGGAGGCGAAATCCGGAGAACCTTGCCGGCAATCGGCGCGGACAACGTATAGACATGGCGCACCTCGGTCTTGGCCTCGTCGTCGACCGTGACCTCCATTGGGCCCCTAGCCACCATCGCCAGGTCGACGGGGATCGGCTGCGGCCATGCGAACCAGATCGCCGCCACCGCTATCAGGCCAACGGCCGCGCCGCCGATTCTCTTCATCCATTTGGTGCGCATGGTCTTCAATCCCGCGTCTTGAGAACGGCAACGAGGTCCAGTCGATTCACGCGTCTTCCGACGACCAGCGCGGAGAGAACCGCCGCCGTGACGACGATCGCGCTGGCGTAGACATAGGTGGCCGGCTCGACGACGAGACGCACCCGCATCAGCTCGCCGGCGAGGTTTGTCTTCATGATCCACGCCAGCCCATAGCCCATAGCCCAGCCGGGCGGCTGCGCCATCAGCGTCAGCAGACCAAGCTCGAGCAACAGGATGCGCGACACCTCGCCGCGCGTGAAGCCGAGCACCCTGAGGCTGGCAAGTTCGCGGGCACGCTCGGAGAGCGACACCCGAGCGCTATTGTAAACCACGCCGAAGGCGATGACGGCCGCAAGCCCCGTATAGATGCTGGACATTGTCGTGACGATCAGGGCAGTGACTTCGCGGAAGTTGGCGAGCGAGCGGTCCTGCAGCGCCAGGCTGCTGACGACAGGCATTGTCTTGAGGGCGGCGTAGAACTTATCCCGGTTGCGCTCGTCCAGGCTGACATTGACACCGTTCGCCGCCGGCGCCTCGCGCAGTAGCCTGGCGAGCGCTTCCTGGTCCATCATGCCGCGGATGCCGAGATAGTCCTCGATCAGTGCCGCAACCGGCAGTGAAACGGTCCGGCGGGAACCTTCGAGCAGGTCGACCTCCACCGTGTCGCCGACCCGCACGTCCAGGATCTGGGCGAGCATGCCTGACATTGCCAGGCCGGATTCAGGAAGGACGACCGGCAGCAAATCGGCATCGATGACCCGGTTGAGGTCGGCATCGCGGGGCCGCGCACGGATCATGATCCGGCGCTCGACATGGCGGTTGCGGATGCGGACGGGGACTTCCCGGTACGGCTCGACAGCGAGCACCCCCGGAAGCCTGGCAACCTGGAAAGCGACCTCCTGCGGCCGCTTCTCGAAGAGGCTCACCGTCGCATCCTGGCGACCCGCCAGGAAGTAGGTGACGTCGACAAGCTGCTCCATGGTCCCGCCGGTAAACAGCGACACGATCAGGATCGCCGTCGCCAGCGCCATTCCGAGCGCCGTGAATGATGATCGAATCGGGTGCCGCCCGACGTTGCGCAGCATCATCCGCGTCGGCTGCGAGACGAGATTGGTGAGGCCGAGCCCAGCCGGCAACACGCGATGGAAGCTCGGCGGCGCTGGCGGCTGCATGGCGACCGCCGGGGCCAGACGGACTACTTCCCGCAAGGCGCGCAACGCGCCTATGACCGCCGCGACCAGGCTCAGCGCCGCGGCGATGACGTAGAGGTCGGGAGATTTCGCGAAGAGCAGGAACGGGAAGCGAAAAAAGTCGTCGAGAAGGTGCGTGATGTACGCGCCAAGCCAGGTGCCGACCACCCAGCCGATGACGATGCCGATCGCTGCGATGGCCACGACGAATTTCAGGTAGTGCAGAACGATCGCGGCGTTGCGATAGCCGACTGCCTTCATCAGTCCGATCTGCTCGCGCTCGAGCGAAACCAGGCGGCTCAGCGTGAGGTTCACAAGGAACGCCGAGACTAGAAGGAAGATCGGCGGCAGGGTGCGGCTCATGTTGTTGAGCATGTCGAGCTCATGATCGAGCCACGCATGGGATATCTGGTCCTTGCGTCCGTAGGCCGCGCGCCCGCCATAGCGGTCCAGCAGGGCATCAAGGCGCGTCGTCACCTCGCGCTCGGACGTTCCCGGAAGAAGTTTTACCGAAACGGACGAAAACGCGCCTTCGAGATCGTAGGCGCTGGCCAGCGCGCGCTCGGACATCCAGACGACGCCGAAACGGCGGCCGTCGGGAATGACGTCGCCTGGTCCGACGGCGTAGACATATTCGGGAGACAGCGCGATCCCGATTACCGTGAGGCTGCGCTTGCGCCCGTTGAGGATCGCGGCAAAACGCGAACCCACCGTGAAACGGTGCGCCTCGGCAAAGCTCTCGTTGACAACTGCTTCTTCCTGCCGGTTCGGGTCGGGCGTGCGGCCGGCACGCATGTAGAGGCGATTGAGCGCCCGCTCGCCGATTTCCGGCAACGAAACGACGAACCCCGTAGCCGGCTCGGTCATGTTCGCACGTCGAGCAGCGCATACTTGGCGATGCGCCCATCGACGGCAGCGACGCCGGGGATTTCCGCAATTCTGTCGAGGACGCCGTTCGGCGCGCGGCGTACCGTGGCAAAGACGTCGGCAAACCGATAGCGCTCGTAGTAGGCAGCCCTCGTCTCGTCGAGAGAGCGGTACGAGCCGACAGCCAGGATGACCGTCGCCACGCCGCCGCCGACGACCAGCGCGATGGCCAGCGCCTGCGCCCAAAGGCGGCGGAGGTCGCGGAAGAGCTTGATGTCGAG
>NZ_RZSU01000166.1:0-10308 GCF_003997585.1 Mesorhizobium sp. M5C.F.Cr.IN.023.01.1.1
TGGTTTCCAGCCATTCGCGCAACACGATCTGGATGAGGTCGGATCGGCCGATTCCCATCTCGGCAGCGATGGAATCGAGCGTGTCTGCGGTGGCTGGCTCCAGCGGCACGCCGGAGACGTTTCTAAGCATCAATGCAGCGCGACGCAGGACGACCCGGAGACCCGCGCGCGACATATCGGCGATGCGGTCGGTGGCGCTTTCAAGCTCTTCCGAAACAGATAGGCGTGGGTCATTCAGAGGGCCGCATAGTCAGTGGCAGTGATAGCTGCCCGTCTTGTGGTTCGTCATGGTGCACTGCTGGGCTTTCGATTCTTCAGTATGTTGGCCTCGCGCAGCAGTGATGATCGATCCGTTCCTAGCAATTCTACGAGCGTGAGAGCCTGATCCCTGGTGATCCCGGTTTCACGTGCGAGCGCCTGCGCCTGGAGTTCCTTTTGCCGCTCGGGTTCACTTTTTCTATCTTCGCCCATGGTGAGATGTTCCTTCCCACTACGAAACCCAACTTGCGACATAGCGCCTTGTTCCTCTTTGTTCCGAAATTCGTTCATCCGCTCTGTTGTTCGTGTTCAAGCTGGAACTAATGTCCGTTCGGTAGCTTATGCCCAAATGAGCGCACGCGGCATCACCTTCCTGCGCAAGTGGATTGCGAACAGCGTTCCTAAAACGGCCCGGCCGGATGTGATTTCGATCAATGAGCTGACGCACAAGCTGTTTGCCGACGCGAAGTCAGTGGGCATCAGGCGTGAAGAGATCGACGAGGAAGTCGACAGTCTCTACCGCACCATCCTTAATGCCCTTGTGCATTTCGACCCGGGATTGTCGGAATAATGGTTTTATCCACGAGCGCCCGCCTGAAGCGCGCGCCGGTGAACGCTTATGGCAGGGCCAGGGCTCCACTTTGCCGTCGTCGAATTTCTCCAGGCCGGGAGAAAAATGACGCGGCGACATTTGCCGTCGAGCGTTCGTAGTAATGGGTCCAGTCGGCATAACAGCGTCCGACGCCGGCCGCGCTAACCGCGCGTACTGGCTTTCGGTTCCACCGCGCTTTCCGATGGATTTGCAATCAACCTTGCAGATCGCCGATCCCTTACCAACAGCAACCTCTTTTTTCTTGCCAGCAGTTTATCGCGATTTCCATTAGCGGCCGCTCGGCCATGCTTCGCGGCAATCGCGTAGTCGGCTCTGTTCGTTCGATAGTCTTCCTTTTGCACAGACATGTCTCTAGTTGTCCGTGCTGTTCGGATCGATCTTCGTCAGTCGCTCTCTGGCATCGATCACGCGCCTTTGCTCGGCCCTTATCCGGCCGCACAACGCGAGATTAAGGGCGACGCCACCGTCCTCGTCCAGCAACTCATTCGCGCGCTTCAGAGAGTTCTCGGCTCGTTTTACACCCTGTCTGGCCTTGGCCACTTCGAGGCGATAAATTTCAAACATTTTCCCGCGTCCTTTGCGGTCCCTTCGATAGTAGTTAACCGGCGTCGATCCCGTTTGTTCCGGCCGCGCCGATTCCCAAAGTGGAACTTCAGCAAATCCTAATGATTTTCTGTGACCAGTGGGCACGGCCCCCCGGTGCCCGCTGTAGATCGGGCCGCAACCCGATCGGGCCCGCGCTCTCCGCCAGAGGCGCGGGCTTTCTCCATAGCGTTACCCGCGGCTCGGCAGTCGCTTCTTCGCCATAACCTTTCAAACATGCAATTTGTCTAAAATGTTCCGGAACGGAAACCGATTTGGCGGCTTGAGTCCGCGTCTGTGGCGTGGGGTTTCAGTATGCGTAAGAGTTCCGGCGATGGCCGGTTGCAGTTCATCGAACCGCTCACACCAACCCTGGTCGACAAGCCTCCGGAAGGCCGATGCCTGGATCCATGAGGTCCAATTCGACGGCTTCCGCACCCAGGCAATCAAGGACGAGGACGGCATTCGCTTCTACACCCGGCGCGGCCACGATTGGACTGCCAAATATCGGCGCTTCATTGCTCTAGTGCGCCCGATGAAGTCCTGTCAACTGGCCGTGGCCCGTTCGCGCCAACGGCAGAACATGGACGCTTGACGGCTGGGCTGAAGCGGGACGAACAGCACGGCGCCGACGATCGAAAAGCAGCGGTTTTTCACAGCGATCGCCTGGGACCGTTTGTGCCACAATCTCGCCCGGTTCCGACCATAATCGGTTAATAGGCTGATAAACAATTCCTGCGCAAAAGGGATAGCGAATCAGGGTGGCGCTGGCATTTGTCGAGGGGTTTTAGGTCTGCCGACAGTCAAGTTGCGGTGCCTGTTAAGGGGGGGACAATCGAAACATGCAGAGCACGGCGCGCCCGCATCTTCGTCGCGCTTGCGCTTTCACGTCGTTTGCCCTGTCGGCTGCCTTGCTGGCGGCTTGCGCCGGCCCGCCACAGCCCAAGGCGATGGTCAACACGAAGCCTCGCTCCAAGGAATATTTTGCCGAATCCGAATATGGCGTAAAGGCCAGCCCGCGCGTTACCTTCAAGAAATCCGGCCTGCAGCGTGGCGGCGGACGCGACCAGCTCGGCAAGCCCTATCAGGTGCGCGGCAAGTGGTATTACCCGAAAGAAGACAAGCGCTATGCCAAGATGGGTCTCGCCTCCTGGTATGGCGAAGCCTTCCACGGCAGGCTGACCGCCAACGGCGAAGTCTACGACATGACACATCTGACCGGCGCGCATCCAACAATGCCGCTACCGAGCTATGCGCGCGTCACCAATCTGAAGACCGGCAGCTCGGTCATCGTCCGCGTCAACGACCGCGGCCCTTACCATGACGGGCGCATCATCGATGTTTCGAAGCGCGCCGCCGAAATGCTCGACTATGCCAATATTGGCACGGCCAAGGTGAAGGTCGAATATGTCGGTCGGGCGCCGCTCGACGGCAATGACGATCAGTATTTGATGGCCTCCTACAATCCAGGCAGCAGGGTGCCGGATCCGTCGGACGGCTTGCCGACCGGTGTCATGATCGCCATGAATGGGCCATCGCCGAGCAGGGCGGTGGGCGCGGCCGCCGCTCCATTTCCCGGTCAGTTGACGAATTCCGCATCGTCACAGCCTGCCATTGCGGCGCAGGCGCCAGCCTTCGGCAATGTGACGCTGCCCGATTTCGGGCCGATCGTGCCCGAACGCCCGCGGATCAATCTGCCGGCGCAATCGCCGTTCAGCGTAGCGTCGCTGTCCTACGCGGATGAACGCGTGCAGCGCGCCTCCCATGTCTTTGCTGCGCTGGATGGCGCCGGCATGTCGCCTGCCGAAATCCTCCGATCGTGGAAGCGGCAAGCTCCTCCGGCCGGTTCGCCCACGGAAGACTATATCGCGGCGGGCTCGTTCGAGGATGCCGCCGAGGCGCAGCGTGTGGCAGCCCGGCTCTCCAGCTTCGGCAAGACCGAAATCCAGCGTTCCGAATTCGAGGGCAAGGATTGGTACTCGGTCAATCTCTATCCGGACGGCCATGGCAGCCTGGACGAGATGCTGCAGGCGGCATGGTCGCGTGGCGCACCGGACGCTCTCGTGGTTCGGAACTGACCGACAAAACCTGAAGTTTTGCCCAGCTGTCGATCGCGCGGTTGATCGGCCGGGACAAAGCCTGATAGAGCTTGCCCAAAAATGCCGGCTGACAGGTCGAACTTCTCATGAAATCTCGCTTCGCCGCGCCTCTCGCCGGGCTTATGGGTTTTGGCCTCCTGCTGCTTTCGCTGACTCCGGCCGCGGCGCAGCTTTTCGAGACGAAGGCCGCGCAGGCCTTCATGATCGATGCCGAAACCGGAACGGTGCTGTTTTCCAAAGATGCTGACAGGCCGATTCAGCCGGCCTCGCTGGCCAAGCTGATGACGATGGAGGTGGTGTTCAACGCCATCAAATCGGGGCGCGTGACGCTCGACGACACATTCGTGGTGAGTGAAAACGCATGGCGCACGGGCGGGGCGCCATCCGGGACGTCGACAATGTTTGCCAAACTGAAGTCAACGATCCGGCTTGAAGACCTGATCCAGGGCGTGACGGTTCAGGCCGCCAATGACGGCTGCATCATCATCGCCGAAGGTTTTGCGGGCTCGGAGGCGAATTTCGCGACTGAGATGACCGAGCGCGCAAGGCAGATTGGCCTCGAGAAGTCGACATTCGTCAATTCAACCGGTCTGCCGGCCGACGGTCAGCAAACGACGGTTCGAGAGCTTGCGCTTCTGGCCCTGCATATCTGGCGCTCGTACCCGGACCTCTATCGCTATTACGGCCCGAAGGATTTCACCTGGAACAAGATAACCCAAAGGAACCGTAACCCGCTGCTGGCGATGGATATCGGTGCGGATGGCCTGGCGATCGGCAGGAGCGAGGCATCAGGCTTCGGCGTCGTCGGCTCGGTCAGCCACGGTGGCAGGCGGGTCATTGCGGCGATGAGCGGCCTGGCAAGCGACCGCGAGCGCGCCGAGGAAGCGCGAAAGCTGCTCGACTGGGGCCTTCGTTCCTTCCAGAAGACCGAGATTTTCGCCAAGGACGAGGTGGTCGGCGAGGCCCAGGTTTTCGGCGGTGCGAAATCCGGCGTGGCGCTGAAGGCAAAAGCGCCGGTGGTCATCTTCCTGCCGATCGCCAACCGCGACAAGCTGACCGCCAAGATCGTCTATGACGGCCCGATTGCAGCCCCGGTGGAGGAGGGACAACCAGTGGGTGCGCTGCGGGTCTGGATCGGTGATACGCTGAGCCAGGAGACGCCGCTTTTCGCGGCCGAGTCGGTAGGCGTCGGCTCGCTGCCGCAACGGGCGCTCGATGCCGCCAAGGAACTGGCCGTCGGCTGGCTGCGTTAGCATCCATGTCGTGGACCTTTTCTCAAGTCAGGACTATTACGGTCCCGCAGCATGGATAAAGGCTTTGGCGTACGGATTTTTCATCACCTTCGAAGGCGGAGAAGGGGCAGGCAAGTCGACGCAGATCGAGCGGCTGGCCAGGAAGATGCGCGCCAAGAAATACGATGTCCTTGTCACGCGTGAACCGGGTGGCTCACCGGGCGCAGAGGCGGTCCGGCATGTCCTGCTTTCCGGCGCTGCCGAGCCATTCGGCCCCAGGATGGAGGCGCTGCTGTTCGCCGCTGCGCGTTCCGACCATGTCGAGCAGGTCATCCGGCCGGCGGTCGAGCGCGGCTCGATCGTGCTTTGCGATCGCTTCATGGACTCCTCGCGCGTCTACCAGGGCGTCACCGGCGGCCTCGACCCGGTGTTCATGGGCGCGCTGGAAAAGGTCGCCATCAACGGCATGGTGCCCGACATGACGCTGATCTTCGATATCGATCCGGCCGAAGGGCTGCGGCGCGCCACGGCACGGCGGGGCACTGATGCCGGAGCCGACCGCTTCGAAAAGGAAACGCTTGATATCCATAAGCGCCGCCGCGAAGCCTTTCTGGCGATCGCAGCAGCAGAACCCGAGCGCTGCATCGTCGTCGACGCGTCCGCCGATCCCGACACAGTGGAGAATGTCGTCACCGCCGCCGTATTCGCGGCCCTGGAGACGATGACACCGGCACACAGGAAGCAGGCGCCGGGATGATTTTCGAACGGATCGCACCAGAACAGCACGACACATTGGACGGCGTGCCGGAGCCGTCCGAGACCCCGCGCCTGGTTGGACATGGCCAGGCAGCGACCATGCTGGCGTCAGCCTATCGGTCCGGGAAGCTGCCGCATGCGCTGATCTTTGTCGGACCGGTCGGCATCGGCAAGGCGACGCTCGCCTTTCACCTTGCGCATCATCTGTTGAAGCATCCGGCGTTCGAGCAGGCGCCGGAAGTCCTTGCCGTTCCTGATCCGGCGTCATCGCTGTTTCGCCAGATCGCCACCGGCGCACATCCTTCGGTGCTGCATCTGACCCGCCCGCCGAACGATAAGACGAAGAGCTTCAAGACGGTCGTCACCGTCGATGAGATCCGCAAGGTCAGCCGCTTCCTGTCGCTGACCTCGCATGACGGCAGCTACCGGGTGGTGATCGTCGATCCCGCCGACGACATGAATACCAATGCGGCCAACGCTTTGTTGAAGAATCTTGAAGAACCACCGGCGCGAACACTGTTCATCCTCATCGTCCACGCACCGGGCAGCCTGCTGCCGACGATCCGCTCGCGTTGCCAGATGGTGCGGCTGACGCCGCTCGATACCGAGAGCCTGATGACGGTTCTGGAGAGCGTCGAATCACCGCCACCGGACGATCCCGCGTCGCGCGCGGCACTGGCCAAGCGGGCAGGGGGCAGCGCGCGCACCGCAATCCTATTGACGCAATATGGCGGGCTGGAGATCGCCGAGACGCTCGACGCCCTGGCGACAGCAGGAAAGAGCGATGTTGCCGGCGCCTATCGCCTCGCCGAGGCGGTCTCCGGGCGCGACCAGGCGATCCAGTTCGATATCTTCAATCGCCGTGCGCTCGACCTGCTCTCGACCGGGGCAAGCCAGGCCGCCCTGGCGGGCGATCTGGCGCGGGCCAAAACGCTGTCGGATACTTGGCACGAGGCTTTGAACGCTATATCTGAAACCGACACTTACAATCTCGACAAGAAGCAGCACGCCTTGACCATGATCGACCGCCTGAATTCTGCGATGCGAATGTGACGGCCCATCGGGATGGCAATCGCCGTTTCGATGCGATATCTCACCGGCATCTTTCATTCAGACATTCATGACGGCTCATCCATGGCACGCGATAGATACTACCTCACGACGCCGATTTTTTATCCGAACGGCAAGCCGCATATCGGTCATGCCTACAATGTCATCGCCAGCGACACGCTTGCCCGCTTCCAGCGGCTCGACGGCAAGGACGTCTTCTTCGTCTCGGGGACCGACGAGCACGGTTTGAAGATGCAGCAGACGGCGGACGCCGAAGGCCTGACGCCGAAGGCGCTTGCCGATCGCAATTCGGCTATCTTCCGCTCGATGCTCGAAGCGACCGGCTGTTCGAACGACGTTTTCATCCGCACCACCGAGGAGCGCCACTACAAGGCCTGCCAGGCGATCTGGACGCGCATGGCGGAAAACGGCGACATTTACCTCGACCGCTATAGCGGCTGGTATTCGGTGCGACAGGAAGCCTATTTCGACGAAGCCGAAACCAAGGTCGGCGACGACGGCATACGTCGCGAACCGCTCGGCTCGCCCGTCGAATGGACCGAGGAAGAGAGCTATTTCTTCCGCCTTTCCGCCTATCAGGACAGGTTGCTCGCGCTCTACGAGAACAGTCCCGAATTTGTCGGACCGGCGGAGCGGCGCAACGAAATCATCAGCTTCGTCAAATCCGGGCTGAAGGATCTGTCGATCTCGCGCACCACTTTCAAATGGGGCGTGCCGGTGCCGGGCGACGACAAGCATGTGATGTATGTCTGGGTCGACGCGCTGACCAACTACATCACCGCCGCCGGTTATCCGGATACGGCCAATGACAGATGGTCCTTCTGGCCGGCAAACCTCCACGTCATCGGCAAGGACATCGTGCGCTTCCACGCCGTCTACTGGCCGGCCTTCCTGCTGTCGGCAGGGATCGACCTGCCGAAGCGCGTGTTTGCGCATGGCTTTCTGTTCAACCGCGGCGAGAAAATGTCGAAATCGGTCGGCAATGTCGTCGATCCGTTCGCGATGATCGAGCATTACGGCCTCGATCAAGTGCGCTATTTCTTCATGCGCGAAGTGCCGTTCGGCCAGGACGGCAGCTATAGCCACGAGGCGATCGTCAACCGCACCAATGCCGACCTCGCCAATGATCTCGGCAATCTGGCGCAGCGCTCGTTGTCGATGATCGCCAAGAACTGCGGCGGCGTGGTGCCCATGTGCGGTGAACTGAACGGTGCCGATAAGGCGATCCTCGATCAGGCAAGTGCGGCCCTTGTCACGGCACGCAAGACGATGGCCGAGCAGGGCATTCATCTGGCGCTGGCGGCGATCTTTGGCGTGGTGGCCGAAGCCAACCGCTATTTCGCGGCGCAGGAGCCGTGGGCGCTGAAGAAGACCGATCCGGCGCGCATGGAAACGGTGCTGTGGACGACGGCCGAGGTGATCCGGCGTGTCGCGATCCTTTGCCAACCCGTCGTCCCGACGTCGGCGGCGAAGCTGCTTGACCTGCTGGCGGTGCCGGCGGACAGCCGCGACTTCGTGCATGTCGCCGAAGGGCACGCGCTGGTTCCAGGCACGGCTCTGCCAGCGCCGGAACCGGTGTTTCCACGCTATGTCGAGCAGACGGATCCAAGCGTCTGATGTTGGTCGACAGTCACTGCCATCTCGACTTTCCGGATTTCGCAGAGGAGCGGGCGGCCATTGTCGCCCGCGCCTTAGCCGCTGGAATCGGTCGTATGGTGACGATCTCGACGCGTGTCAAGATGTTCCAACAAGTACTTGATATCGCTGAATCTTTCGACGAAGTCTATTGCTCTGTCGGCACCCACCCGCACAACGCCGCTGAAGAGCTGGACGTGACTGTCGAGGAGCTTGTCCGGCTATCTGCTCATCGCAAAGTGGTGGCGATCGGCGAGGCCGGGCTCGATTACTTTTACGATCATGCGCCGCGCGATGCGCAGGCGCAGGGTTTTCGCACCCATATTGCCGCCGCGCGTCGAACGGGCCTGCCTCTGGTCATCCATTCGCGCGACGCCGACCGCGACATGGCTGATATTCTCGAGGATGAAACAGGGAAGGGCGCCTTCCCCTTCATCCTGCACTGTTTTTCGTCCGGGCGCAGGCTGGCCGAAGTCGGCGTGGCGCTCGGCGGCTATGTTTCCTTTTCCGGCATCCTGACCTTCAAGAATTCGGTCGAGCTGCGTGCCATCGCCGCCGATGTGCCACGTGACCGCCTGCTGGTCGAAACCGACGCGCCATACCTCGCGCCGATACCGTTTCGCGGCAAGCGCAACGAGCCTGCCTATGTCGCGCATACAGCCAAGGTGCTGGCCGAAACGATCGGGGTCAGCGAGGCCGAGATCGCTGACGTCACCACGGACAATTTCTTCCGGCTGTTCAGGAAGATGCCGCGCCCAAGCGCGCCGAGCACCTGACGCATGAGCGACCGGCTGCGCCTCACCATTCTCGGCTGCGGCTCATCGCCGGGCACGCCCCGCATCACCGGCGACTGGGGCAATTGCGATCCAGCCAATCCGAGGAACCGGCGCATGCGCACCGCAGTGCTCGTCGAGCGGATCGCGGCAAACGGCGACAAGACCACCGTCGTCATCGACACCGGGCCGGATTTCCGCGAGCAGATGCTGCTGGCATCGGTCAGGCACATCGATGCGGTCGTCTATACGCATCCGCATGCCGACCATATCCACGGCATCGACGATTTGCGCGGCTTCGTGCTCGAGCAGCGTCATCTGATCGATATCCACGCCGACGAGCCCACCATGCTGCGGTTACGGGAAGCGTTCGGCTATTGTTTCGAAACACACCGCTAGGCAGTTCCTACCCGCCCATCGTCGAGCCGCATATCATCGATCACGCCAGGCCGGTGGTGATCGAAGGCGAGGGGGGTGCCCTCACCCTCGAGCCGCTGCCGCAAATCCATGGCGACATCATATCGCTTGGTTTTCGTATCGGCGGGCTCGCCTATTGCCCCGATATCAGCGATTTCCCCGACGCCACGGCCGAACGGCTGCGCGGTCTGGACATGCTGGTCATCGACGCGCTGCAATACAGGACGCATCCGAGCCACCTTTCGCTCGGCCAAGCACTCGACTGGATCGAAAAACTTGCGCCGAAAAAGGCAGTGCTGACGCATATGCATGTGCCGCTCGACTACGCCACGGTAATGGCGGAGACGCCGGCCAACGTCGAGCCAGCCTATGATGGTATGATGATCGAAATCAATTTTGAATCAGCATGATAGGTTCGGTTTCTCATGGCTGGCAGCATCGATCGTGTGACCAAGGCAGCAGCCGATGCCGGCCTCGACATCGAAATCAGACGCATGGGCGCCTCGACACGCACCGCCGAGGAAGCCGCCGCGCAATGCGGCTGCACCGTTGCACAGATCGTCAAATCGTTGGTTTTCCAAGGACAAGCTAGCGGAAAGCTGTTTCTCTTCCTGGTTTCCGGCTCCAATCAGCTGGATCTAGCCAAGGCTGCCGCACTGACCGGCGAGCCGCTGGAGCGCGCCGACCCGCGGCAGATCCGCGACGAGACCGGCTTTGCCATCGGCGGCGTAGCGCCGATCGGCCATCTGATCGCGATTCCGGCGTTCGCCGACAAAACGCTGCTCGGTTTCGACCACGTATGGGCAGCGGCCGGCGCGCACGACGCGGTGTTCGCCGCCGAGCCACACGCAATGGTAAGGGCAGCGCAGGCT
>NZ_RZSU01000167.1:0-10285 GCF_003997585.1 Mesorhizobium sp. M5C.F.Cr.IN.023.01.1.1
GTAGTAGGTATCCTAATCATCGCCGAGCGTGTTTAGCTTGGGTCGCGCAGAAAGGTGGATGGCGTGAGCGCGCTGAGATGGATCGCCATTTGGACTAAACGACGGGACGGCTGACTGGTATGCGCGTTCAATTGATCTGGCGCCTTAAATGCAGGAAGGCTTCGCGGCCGGTACGAGGCGCATCCCTCCTCCGAAGCAGCACGCCCAAGTATCATCACAAGCCCCGAGCGCTCGCGTTCGGCGATGTCCAATTTCCGACAATGTCGGAATACAGTCAGATCTGCTGGATTGACTTTAAATGGTTTTCTCATTTGGCACAGCGCATGCTGGTTATCCGCAAACACGTGACCGACCAACAAGAAGTCGCATGATCACCTCACCAAAACATACAGCCGCGGAACAATCACTTGGCCCGAACTTGCTTATCGCCCTCCCCGTCACCACAACCGGAGCCATCCATGTCTGACGGGCTGCCCAGGATACCTACTGCGACCGCGCTTGCCCGGTGACGACCGCTCCGGCTCCGCCCGTTACCGACGAGGCAAAGTGACGGATTTCCTGCTTTTCAACGACATGGAGGTGGTTGTCATTCCCGCTGGGGGACAGACTCGGCCTGTTCAAGGCATTGCGCGAAGGCGGCAAGATGACGGCCACCCGTGCGCGAACTCAAGGAGCGCAGCCTGTATCGTGTATCAGGCAAATAGGCCGTGGGTCAGTGACCTTGACACAGGGGACATGCGCAAGGTCCTGAAGTTTGATGTAGCGATAGAAGGGTGCCAATGACAACAATAGCTTACAGGAACGGAACCATGGCTGGCGACGGCCGAGCCTTGGGTTTTGACTCAGTATCCGTCGGTGAGAAAACGAAGGTGTTTCGCTTATGCGACGGCACACTCATCGGCGTTTCCTCTTCGTCCTTGGGTATTCCAAAGGCCGTTCGAGACTGGGTCGAGAAGGGCATGGATGTTTCTGATATTCCTGTGCCGCGCAACGACGACAATTTTGAATTTGAGGCGCTGATAGTGCGCAAAAATGGGGAAGCCGTATTGTTGGACGGCAATTGGCTGCCAAGTGATCCCGTGAAAGGTGAATATTATGCCATCGGGAGCGGCAAGCAGTATGCTTTGGCCGCGCTGGTTTTGGGCAAGTCAGCTAAGGAAAGCGTCGAAGTTGCCGCGAAACTCGACGTTTGGACTGGTGGCACAGTCACTGCCATAACTCACTAAACCCGCCTTTCGGCGGGAGTGTGACAGTGCGAGCGTGGAAGTAGGGCGCCACCCCGGGGCACGTCGAGCCCTGTCATCTGCTTGCGTTGTTGGACATGTGAGCTGGTCCATAAGCGCGCGAAAGCGTCCAGTTGTGGCCAAAAGCACGATTTGCGACAGAACCGGCCCGCTTCTATGAGTATGGGCCGCTTTTTGCGGCCAGCGTGCTTGCCATCCTGCCGCCAGTGGCCGTCGCCTTCTTCTTCCAAGGTTACCTCGTCATGAAGTAGAGCACCACGATCTTGTCGGAGAAATCGGAAAGGCGGACGGCCCTTCCGTCCGCGTCGGCCAGTTCGAAAGGCGGCGCGGCCTGCTCGTCGATCGCCTGGAAGAACCTCTCCGCGCTGTCCCTCATCTTGTCGAGATCGGCGCCCGGATGGTGGGCCAGCGCGGAGGTCGCGAGGATCAGCGCCAGAAATTGAATCGCAAGCGACGGTTTCGCTTTCATGGACAATGCATTCCGGTTGGGGGCGTTCGAGGGCTCCGCGGCTAGGATTGGTCTCACTGTGTCTGCTCCCGCTCCCGGCGGCTCATCTGCCTGATAGGCGCGTTCCCGCTCGGGCCATGTGCTTTTGATGAAGGCCAGAACGGCCCGGATCTCCTCGTCGGTGAGGACATTCCCGAAGCCCGGCATGTCGCTCTGGTAGCCGCCGCCGACGACCGCGGCCGGTCCCGGCGCCGGCATGCGTCCCGAAGGCAGCGGGCTTTCCAATCGCGCTGACCTTCGCCTGGCTAAAACCGTCTTGCCTAGCGCTATCGCCGCGGCCGGGGCGCCGCCACCGGCCATCCGGTTGGCGAGCCAAGGCAATGTCCAGACCAATCCGAGGCCTGCCGCGGCCACGCATCGATAAGAGGACCGACGCCCTTCTCCTTTGCCGCCGCTGGAGAACAGGTACTTGATCAGCGCGGCCGTCCCGAGGACGAGCACGACGACGACAAGCAGCCACACCAGGCCCATGCCGAACATCATCATGCCGCTCATGCATTCCATCATCGAAGCCTCCTATTCCGTGGCGTAGACGCCGCCGGTCCCGTCAGACTTCCGGATTTCGAGAATCTCGAAGGGCGCTTCCTTCGTGCCACTCATGCCGGGGGAGCCCATCGGCATGCCGGGCAGCGTCATGCCCTTTGATGTCGGGCCGCTCGGTCAAGAGCTTGTTGACCGTGCCGACCGGCACATGGCCGCTCACCACATAGCCGTCGATGAACGAGAGAAGGCAGCCATCGGCTTCCGGCGGAATGCCCTCTTCGCGGCTCATGGCGAAAAGGTCGTGCGTCGGCCTTGACGGTGACAGCGAAGCCGTTTCCTGCAAATAGCCGGCATAACCTTCGCAGCAGCCGCATTGCGGGTTCTTGTAGAGCGTGACGTCCTTTCGCCGGCGAACGCCGGAGCGGCGCCTGACAGGATCGAGGCGAGGACAAGAGCTATCAGGGTATTGGACATTTTTGCTTCTCCTTCGGCTTGTGGACTGGTCAGGCGACCGGCCGCCTGGTGTTCGAGAACGTGGCAGTGGAACATCCAATTGCCGGGATTGTCGGCGACGAAGGCGATCTCGACCTTCTCGCGCGGCGAAACCAGCGCCGTGTCCTGCCATTCGCGACGTGGGGTGGGCTGGCCGTTGCGGGAAATCACCCGGAAGGAATGGCCGTGCAGATGGATCGGATCATGCCACGCGGTTGCGTTGGTCGTGGCGATGACGTGGCTCTTATTCCGCAAGAGCGTCAGCCCCGGCTTCATGTCGTGATTGGCCTCGTCGGCGGCGACGCCGTTGATGAACCAGGCGGTGCCGGAATTCATCGTCCTGCATCATGCGCCCGGACCCATGCTTTCACCCATGTCCTGCGCCACCATCTCGCCCATCATGCCGCCGGTGAAGACGACTTCGTTGCGGGACGCTGTATCGAGGTCCGGCTCCGGCAGCGGAATGGTCGGCAGGGTCAGCGGCCAATCAGGCACACGTGCCCTAAGCGGAGTGTCGGAATAAACAAGATCGACGAGCTCATATTCCAGCCCCTCGTAGAACTGGTCGAAGATCGAAAGCCGGCTGCCCGGCTTGCCCGTCATGTCGAGGATCAGATCGGTGCGCATTGCGGGACCCAGCACCACCCGCCTCCGGCGCGTGTGGCGTCACCGGCTGGCCGTCGAGCGCGATGACGGCCGGCCTGAAAACCCGTGAAGTCGGGACTGAAGATGCGTGCATTGGCGGCGTTGATCAGCCGCAGCCGGATGCGCTCGCCCTTTCTGACCGCAAAGGTATCCGGCACGCGGCCATTGATGGTAACCGTGTTGCCGACGCGGCCATTGTGGTGAATGTCGTGCCGGTTGCCGAAATCCTCGCTGATTGCGCCAGATTTCGTCAGCCCTCAGTCACCGAGCATCCAGGTCACCTCGCGATCGGCCCGCACCGCCTTCGGTTCCTCGATGATCAGCGGACCATAAAGTCCGCGCCCGACCTGTTCGAAGCTCCGCTGGTGCGGGTGATACCAGCAGATGCCGACGTCGACGGCGTCGAACTCGTAGACGAAGCGCTCGCCCGCTCCAATCGGCTTCTGCGTGAGGTGAGGCACGCCATCCATGGCATGTGGCACACGCACGCGATGCCAGTGCACGGTCGTTTTCTCGGCAAGGCCGTTCTCTACCTCGACCCGCACGCGCTCGCCCTGACGGACCCGGATTTCCGGGCCTGGAACGGGCCTTCGGCGCGCAATCGAGCCCGGTTCACCCGGCCCAATGGCGTCCACTTTGGGGGCGCATGCACTGCAGACCCGCTGGACCTGATCCGGGAGAGAATGGGCGCGGCGATTGGAATAGCTATGAAAGCGCATCGGACCGTGGAACTGCGCGCGCAGACTTTCGGAGGAAGGCTCGCTTTTAAGCGTTATCGTGCAACTCTGACCGTTCTTCGCCTTGGCGGGTGCCGCGGAAGAATCCCGGGTTCTGCGAGCGCTCCGAGAACACCTGCGGTCGATCCTGTACCACAATTTCGCGAAGCTCGATGCTCTCTACAAACGATGTCTTGGATTCTCACGCCCTTATTTCAGCACTTCGCTCGCTTGCCCGACTCGGCCGCGGTCAGCCTTCACCGCCAATTTTATTGGCGCAGCGACGTTCCTATCGGGTCAGGCGAGGCTTCTTGAACCTGCCGCTCTCTCGTTGCCCTGGCACGATTAATCGTCCTCTCAGTCTCGTCATTGGCGGAGTCGCTCCTGAGGCGCGCGCCGGCGAGTTCGAGGAGCGCGTGGCTATCTCCTCGGTCCAGCCGGATTCCGCTGCGCGCTCAGCCAATTCCTGGAAGGCCGATTCCAAGGCGAGCTGGCATTGAAGGCCGCGGTCCGGATGGTCGACTGGGCAGCTTGGTTCCACGATCGCAATGCTTGATCGCTTCATTGCAGGCCATGGGCTCTCGCCCTCTCCTTTTGCCACACGAGGCGCCAGCTCACGTGTTGTTGTTGGCGTGCGCCCCGGCAACCGCTTTCACCAGCCGCTCCGGCGATCCCGCGCGCTCCAGCTCCGCAAAGAATGATGCGGCGTGACGCTACCCAGCCGGTGCTTCTCGGCCAATTTGCACACATAGGGATAGTCGACCATGAAATCGGATCGAGGCGAGGCGTTGGACGTTTCAGTCTTGGTCTGAATGCCGCCGCCCACGAGCCGATCGGCCTTCTCGATGATTTGGCGCACCCTCGTTGTCGACAAGCCATGTTCCTGAGCCAGGTCGGCGAAACTCTTGCCCTTCAGAAAGCCGTCGACCAGGGCTATGTTCCTATCGACGGTCGGCTAAATCCCAGCAGGCGCGCAGTTTTCCAGCATCATTCCGTTTGTTCATCCGCTTGTCCGCGCCCCCTGCAAATCCTACCGGGCCAAATCGGTGCTTGGAAGACCCACTCATGTCATGGCCTCGGGAAAGTACCAGGCCGACGGTCATGTGAATACGAAAGATGCTGGCGATCACCATGATCGTTGGTGACCGCTGACCTCCCGAATGTCGGCTTCGACGGCACACCGGGAGCTCTCGGCAATGTTGAATAATTCCGTTTGAAGATGGTTGACTTCGTCGTCGAGGCTCGATCCATCAGGATCGGTATCGACGATTCTATATTTGAGGAACCCAAATTCGTTTGACTCGCGCAATTCGCTGTACGGCGTATCATCGCAAGCGCGGGATTGCGACATCCTGCGAAGTGCCCACGTTGCTGGAATCGATTTTGCGGAAGTAAAAAGGCCCCGGCGCTGGGTCGGCGCGCAGGGCCTTCAGGCATGTACGAGCTACCAGCATGTCCAGTTATGATCGTGCGCTATCATAATGAACAAACGGTGAATGATCGCTATCCGAGGTGCAGGGCGGGCGAGATGGTGGGGCGGTGGGGGACCTGTACCGCTGCAGCGGGGCCACGAGCAGCGACTCGAGCCATGCGCCACGCTGCAGGACCTCGATTTCGGGCCAAGCCTCGAGCCCGCAACTCGCCTTGCTTCTCGGAAATCATAAGGCTTTGTGGGGCGGTTAAGCAGCGCGATATGGCCGCGGCGATACGAAGTTTTCATCTTTACCCTGTTCAGACGGTCAGGCTGCCTTCGCCGCCGGCTTGGCTGCCTTGACACGGGTTATACTGCGGCGACCGTCGACGCCGATCGGAACGTCACCGTCAACCGTAGCGCGACGCACAACCCGGTGCTGGTCGCCATAGTCGTTGACCGCATAATGCTGGGTAGCACGGTTGTCCCAGATAGCGACGTCGCTTACTTGCCAGCGCCACCGCACGGTATTTTCCGGGGCAGTGACGTAGGACTGGAACACCTCGTAGAGTTTGGCGGAATCGCTCTTGGAAAGGCCGACGAGGCGCTGCACGAAATTGCCGAGCAGCAGCGACTTCTCCCCGGTTTCGGGATGGACGCGCACGACCGGATGCTCGGTCTCGTAGATCGTCGATGTGAAGACTTCCTCGAAGTGCCTCTTCTCTTCGGCTGTGGCGCGCGGGCGCACGGCTGCGTAGTCGTAGGCATTGCTATGAATAGCCCACAGATTGTCCGCCAATATTTTGAGCGGCGCCGGCAGATTCTCGTACGCGGCGTGCGTGTTGGACCAGATCGTGTCGCCCCCCGCCGCCGGAATGACGACGCCACGTAGGACCGAGAATTTCGGATAGGCATCGACGAAAGTCACATCGGTATGCCACTGGTCTGCCCTGCCACCGCCACGGCCGGAATCGAGATTGAGGATTGAGGCCGTGCCGGCTGCCGGCCCCTGCGTGGGATGAGGTACAAGGTTACCCAGACGCCGCGCGAACAATTCCTGCTCCGCATCGTCGAGGTGCTCCTGGCCGCGGAAGAAGATCACCTTGTGTTTTAGAAGAAGCTGGTTGATGGCTGCTATCGCTGCGTCCGAAAGGTCTCCGCCAAGGCGAACGCCTCTGATTTCAGCTCCGACACGGCTGGTCAGCGGTACAACGTCGGAGTCAAGAATGGTCCGGTTGACAAGGACTGGATTGCTCATGGGTTCTCCTGTTTGATCTTGAAAGGGATAGCAAGTCACATCCGGCCAGCGGATGTCCGCGCTGCGTTGAAAAGTCTCATCGCTAGTCGACAGAGCTATCGAACAGGATAATTGACGTAAACTATAGAAAGAATGTTCTAATTTAAACTGGCTCGACGAAAGAGCAGTCTCCGTTGCTCCGGTCTCGGTGTTGAGTTCTCTAAGGCTGCGCCACACCTTGGTCCCCACGCCGGCATATGATCTCATTGTGCAGCCCCGTGCTCGCACGCCCCGTACTGGCGAAACTAATTGCAAGCTGCTGCAACACGCCCCCCTGGCGGCCTGCACCGAAACGACGACAGGGGTGCATCTGATTAGCCGTGAACCCAGGTCTCAAAAACCATCCGGCGTGACGAGCGGACGCACCGCACGTGTGACACCCGCCTTGTGGGGCAGGGTTGCCTTTCTCAATCCCGGCGTTGGTCGACGTCCCAATGAGCAGCAAGCTATTATCGGCCGCCGAATCTTAGTGGCTTCGTCGAGAGCCTCAATCAACCAAGCGGCGAAAGCCTCGCTAGAGTCTCGCCCGCCTGTCGCTATGAAGCAGTTGCAGGCAGCGCTGCTTCAGGCGCATGAACTCGCCCGATGCAATGATTTCCGTTGCCCTGGGTCTTTCGAAGGGCACTGTTTCGATTCCCTTCTTCTTCGGCGCGCGGCTTGATGCCGACATACGGTTTCTTGACCTGCCGCCTGAACGGCTGCCGAAGCGGGTGCCCCGCCAGCGACCCCGACAATCCACTGTTCCGCAACTGCTGAAGAGCCGACTGCGCTCGCATCCCGATGCTGCGCAACGGCACTATGCCGACATTCTGGAGACCGCAGCCGCATGAGCCTCGAGATGTTCCGCCGACCGTCGACAAAGGCGTCCTCTCGCCTGCGTCCGCCATTTGCGTCAGTGCTCGATCTGATTGGGGAGACGCCGGTCGTCGAACTGAAGAGCTTCGATACCGGCAGGTGTCGTCTCTTCGTCAAGCTCGAAAGCCAGAATCCCGGCGGATCGATCAAGGATCGCATTGCGTTGTCGATGATCGTTAATGCCGAACAGCGTGGCCAGCTCGCGCGGGGCGGTACAATCATCGAAGCGACCGCTGGCAACACAGGGCTCGGCCTGACCTTCTGGCGGCACGAAGCGCGTGATCGCGTGTCCAAAAGCTGACAGCGTCAGACAAATGTCAGGTTCATTACAACCAACATCTGGGCACTGTCGAGGTTTTTCGAAGCAATGGGCGCTAACTGCGCGCTGAGCGCGTTGGCATGGTTTTTGAGACTGAGTGACTGTGACTGCACTCAATGGGGCAAGACGAGCGATCCGCTCCTCCCTGAACCCGTGTGCCGTCTCTGAGAGGAAACCAGCTCGTGCAGAAACCTTTGGAAATAGCTTTGGACCGCAACGTGGTATTGCAGATGGAGTCCCCGGCTCCTTCGATTAAAGTCGAGAACTGGCTGCGTGGCGAGCCCCTCACCAGCTTTGAGCCCGGCAAAGTGTGCATAGTCGAATTTTGGGCAACTTGGTGCGGCCCATGTGTGGACGGGATGCCCCATCTGATCCAGCTGCAGGAGAAATACAAGGACAACGGCGTTGAGATCGTCGGAGTCGCGGCTTCTGAAGACGCTCCAACGGCCGACGAGGCCCGAAGCACGTTGGACGCTTGGTTGACCGAAAAATTCCCGAATCTGAACTATCGGATCGCATTCGACTCCACAGGCGAAATGGACAAGCTTTGGATGGAGCCCAGCTTTTCTTACGGGGTCCCGACCTCGTTCGTGGTCGACCGAGACGGCCACATCGCCTTTATCGGTCATCCGACGCAACTCGATGAGGTTTTGCCGAAGGTGCTTAACGGCAGCTGGCGCATCAGCGATCAGGCAAAATCCGCCGATACGGAGCGGATTGCGGAAGGCGAAACCATAGCGCGCGAACAAGCGCTGACCAAGCCCATATACGACAAACTTCGGCCGGCAATGGAGGCCGAGGATTGGAAGACGGCGCTCTCGGCGATTGAAGAAGGCCTCGCATTGATACCGGACAAACTCAACTTCCGCGTGAGTCATGTCAATCTGTTGCTTCACAGAATGCGCGACATGCAGGCCGGCTTGCCCGTAATGCGCCAATTCGTTCGCGACGCGATCGACAGAAAGTCCGAGGGATGGATGTATTGGGCGCTATACCAACTCTTCGCGCCGGGCTTTGATTATTCCGGCTTTCCGTCTGCTGAGCGCTTCGCGATGGGCGAAGAGCTGTCCAAACACATCGTGGCACTGCCGCAAGGCGGCGGCTCTAAGTTCCTGTCTTATCCGGTGGTCGCTCAGTACTATCATGAGAGCGGCAACAAAGATCGCGCCATCGAGTTGGTCGAGCAGACACTGAAAGCGCTGGAGGGTCCGGAGCCTATCTCGGACGACCTGAAACAGCACCTTCTACCCGAGTTGCTGCAGGCTCTGGCCAACTACAAGGGTGAGAAGGTTTGTTACGGCGCTCTCTGTGTGGCTCCGCAAGAGGATTCTCCCAAAAGGTGAAAGGGGCGGCCAAGGAGGAAACCAAAGAGGGGCGAATGGCTTACTGGCCAATTCGTCCATTTCCCTGACGTGGATGTACAAATAGGTCGGCCCAGGCGTCCAGCCCAGCCTCGCCGTTACCGCAAACACGTGACCGAGCAAGGAGAAGACGTGCCTGATCAACTCACCAAAACATACTGCCGCTAAGGGTCTCCCGGACCCGTCAAAGATGGCACTGGAGTAAGGCTGGCAACATGAAGAAGGTTACTCAGCCAGCTCGGCGCTGCCCACCGATCCACCTGCGCCCACAGGCGGGGAAGACGGGGGACGCAGCCGACCGCCTGTCTCTGCGCCAGGCAAGAACGGAGGACAGGACGATGACGGAAGTGACGCCATCTGCGACGAACGGCCCGGCCGCGCAGACGAAAGCGCCAGCCGTCAAAAATCCGTCCATCGCCACTGGCCTGACCAAGATCGGGCGGACCCCTACCGGGTTCGCCGCCCACGGCCTCTACGATCCGCGCAACGAGCACGATGCCTGCGGCGTCGGCTTCATCGTCAATATGAAGGGCGTCAAGTCGCATCAGATCGTCACGGACGGCCTGGCGGTGCTCGAAAATCTGACGCATCGCGGCGCCGTCGGCGCCGACCCGCTGATGGGCGACGGCGCGGGCGTGCTGGTGCAGCTTCCCGACCGCTTCTTCCGCGAGGAGATGGCCAGCCAGGGCGTCGAACTGCCCAACCCCGGCCATTACGCCGTCGGCCATGTGTTCATGCCGCGCGATCCTGAGCTTCAGGCGCATATCGAAGGCATCATCGCCGAGGTCGCGCAGCTCGAAGGCCAGCCGCTGCTCGGCTTTCGCGACGTGCCGGTCGACAATTCATCGCTGTCAAAGGCGCCTGATATCGCTGCTTCCGAACCGGTCCAGCGGCAGGTGTTCCTGGGTCGTGGCGCCGAGATAGAGAGCGACGACGATTACGAGCGGCGGCTCT
>NZ_RZSU01000168.1:0-10055 GCF_003997585.1 Mesorhizobium sp. M5C.F.Cr.IN.023.01.1.1
TCGAAAAGGCCGCGGCGCGCACGGTTGCCGCCGGCGGCACCGTGCTCGAAGTTTCGGAAAAAGTGCTCGTCGCCATCACCCGCCGCGATAACCCGCAAATGGTGGTCGGCGTCTTTTCGCAGAAGTTCCTGCCGCTGAAGGACATCCGCGCTCGAGACGGCGACGTCTGGGTGGCGCTCGACCGCGTGCGCGACCCAGGCAATCTCGGCACCGTCATCCGCACCGTCGATGCCGTTGGCGCCAAGGGCGTCATACTGGTCGGCGAGACCACCGATCCTTTTTCCGTCGAGACCGTGCGCGCCACCATGGGCTCGATCTTCGCCGTGCCGGTCGCCAAGGCGACGCCGGACGCCTTCCTCGCGTGGCGAAAAAGCTTTCCTGGCCTCGTTGCCGGCACACATCTGAAAGGTGCGGTCGATTACCGCTCGGTCGACTTTTCCGAAAGCCCGGTGCTGCTGATGATGGGCAACGAACAGCGGGGCCTGCCCGAAAGCCTAGCCGAAAGCTGTGACAGATTGCTGCGGATTCCGCAGGCCGGCCGGGCCGATTCGCTCAATCTCGCGGTTGCCACCGGTATTATGCTTTTCGAGATCCGGCGCGGCGCGCTGAAACTTGCCCCGGAGGACGCCAGACCGTGATATCCCAAATGGTGAAATCTCAAACGGCAAAATCGTGGTTCCCCTACATCCTGCTGGTCGCCGCCGCGATAGCGCTCGACCAGTGGGTGAAATATCTGGTCGAGACCGGCCTCGCCTTCCAGGAAAAGCTCGATCTTGTGCCGTTCCTGGCATTGTACCGCACCTACAACACCGGCATTGCCTTCTCGATGTTTTCGTCCTTCGGCGACACCGGCCTGGTGGTCATCGCCGCTTTCGTCGTCGCATTCGTGCTCTATCTGGCGGCGCGCACCCCGCCCAGCCACGTGCTTACCCGCATCGGCTTCGCGCTGATCGTCGGCGGCGCGCTCGGCAATCTGTTCGACCGCGCTACCTATGGTCACGTGATCGACTACATCCTGTTCCACACCCCGGTATGGTCCTTTGCCATCTTCAACCTCGCCGATGCCTTCATCGCGGTCGGCGCGGTGGTGGTCGTCTTCGACGAACTCATCGGTTGGCGGCGCGAGGCCAAGCCCTCAAGCGATTGACCTGGCCTTCTGCCGCCATACAGTGCCCCTTCGAGAAGCCCGAGGAGAAGACATGCCCGAAACCTTCAAAGCCATCCTCGTTTCGCGCGACGCCGAGAAGAAACAGTCGGTCGCGGTGACCGACCTCACCGAGGCCGACCTGATGGAAGGCGATGTCACCGTCGCCGTCGAGGCGACGACGGTGAACTACAAGGACGGGCTCGCCATATCAGGCAAGGCGCCGGTGATCCGCCGCTGGCCGCTGGTGCCGGGCATTGATTTCGCCGGCACCGTCATCTCGTCTTCCCATGCCGACTGGCGCAAGGGGGACAAGGTCATATTGAACGGCTGGGGCGTCGGCGAAACGCATTTTGGCGCCTATGCCGGGCGCGCCCGAGTCAAGGGCGACTGGCTGGTGCCGCTGCCTCAGGGCATGAGCCCGCATGATGCCATGGCGATCGGCACCGCAGGCTACACCGCCATGCTTTGCGTCATCGCGCTGGAACGGCACGGCATCGTGCTCGATCGCGGCCCGGTGGTGGTGACGGGCGCGGCCGGCGGCGTCGGCTCGGTCGCGGTCTCGATCCTGTCCAGCCTCGGCTATCATGTCATTGCCTCGACCGGCCGCAGCGCTGAAAGCCCCTACCTGATCGACCTGGGTGCTGCGGAAGTGATTTCGCGCGACGAGCTTGCCCAGCCGGCAAAGCCGCTCGCCAAGGAACGCTGGGCCGGCGGCGTCGATGCGGTCGGCAGTCACACGCTGGCCAACGTCCTTTCGATGACCTCCTATGGCGGCGCCGTCGCCGCTTGCGGCCTTGCAGGCGGCATGGATCTGCCGGCGAGCGTCGCCCCGTTCATCCTGCGCGGCGTTTGCCTGCTCGGCATCGATTCGGTGATGGCGCCAAAGCCGGTCCGCATGGAGGCGTGGCGCCGCATCGGCACGGACCTCGACCTCCAGAAGCTCGCCAGCCTGTCCACGACCATCGGCTTTGACGGCATCATCGACGCCGCGCACGACATCGTCGAGGGCAAGATCCGTGGCCGCGTAGTGGTGGATATGTGAGTTCTGGCGCCTGCCGTTTTTGCACGAAAGAAAGGCAAAAAACCGCGCGACCGATAAAATTCGAACGATCGGCCGCAATTTTCCATAATCTCTGTCTGGCAAGGATTCCGCATGATCACGGAATCCGGCATCAGAGAAACAGAGAGCGCCGAAAGCGTCGACGAGATCGGCCCGGAGGCGCCAAGGCGGCAGCATATCGCAGCGCCGCCACTGGCGCCCGAACTGCCCGCCGCCAATCGCGAAGGCCTGCCGTTCCTGACGCTCGTCGGCATCGTCGTGCTGGCAGGGCTGTCGCACCTGACCGGCGCGCCGATCTTCATCACCGTTGGCCTCTTGGCGACTGGCATGGCCGGTCTCGCCTTGCATCTGCGTGCCAGGCGCACGGAGCGTCGCACGGTTGCCATCCTTGGCGAGACCGCAGCTCGCAGCCGCGCCGAGGTCGAGACCCTGGCCGACCGCATGTGGGAGATGCAGGAGAGCGAGGAACGCTTCCACGGGCTGATCGACGCGCTTGGCGATCTCGTCGTCCACCGCGACCGTAACGGCCATATCGTCTATGCCAACAAGGTTTTCGCCGATCTTGTCGGAGCCGACCAGCGCGATCTTGCCGGCAGGACCCTGGCCGAACTCGGCATCGACGTCGGCATCGTTCCCGATGCCGCTTTTTCCGACCACGAATGCCTGAGCTCCACCGACGTCGCCATTAGCACGCCGAGCGGCCCGCGCTGGTTCTCATGGATCGAACTGTCCGTGCGCGACAAGGAGAGCGGCGCCGTCTCGCATCGCGCCATCGCCCGCGACATTACCGCCCGCAAGCATGCCGAATCGTCGCTGATCACCGCCCGTGAGCGAGCCGAATATGCAAGCCAGGCCAAATCGCGCTTCCTCGCCACCGTCAGCCATGAGATCCGCACGCCGATGAACGGCATCATGGGCATGGCGAGGCTGCTGGCGGACACCAATCTCTCACCCGAACAACGGACCTATGTCGGCGCCGTCTCGACCTCGGCCAGCGCGCTGCTGGCGCTGATCGAAGATCTGCTCGACTATTCCAAGATCGAGGCCGGCCGCTTCGATCCCGAACCGCAGCCAATGTCGGTGCGCGAGATCGCCGACAACATCATCGAACTCTTGGCGGCGCGCGCCTTCGCCAAGAATATCGGCCTTGGCTGCCATGTCGAACCCGACGTGCCGCAGATGATCACCGCCGATCCGGGAAGGGTCAGGCAGGTGCTGCTCAACTTGATCGGCAACGCGATCAAGTTCACCGACAGCGGCGGCGTATTGGTGAGCATCGCTCGTACCCGCACCGAAACGACCGACCGCATATGCTTCACCGTCGCCGATACCGGTCCCGGCCTGCACGAGGACGATATGGACCGTATCTTCGAGGAATTCGAACAGGCTGATGGCACGTCGACCCGCGCGCATGGCGGCGCCGGGCTTGGTCTTGCCATCTCCAAGCGCCTAGTAATCGCCATGGGCGGCACGATTTCAGTTTCGAGCCGGCTCCGCCAAGGCTCCGAGTTCGTCTTCGAGATCCCTGCAATATCGGCCACCGAGCCGCCGCAGACCCGCCAGAATGTGCTGTCAGGGCTGCGCGCAGTGATACTGTCGAATAACGCCATCGAGGCCGACGCCATCGCCCGCACCATCCGCGCCAATGGCGGCAAGGTCGATCTGGCCGCGACCGCCGCGCAGGCAGCGTCCTTCGCAGAAGGCTGCGAAGTACTTCTGGTCGATGCGGCCATGGAGGAGGGCGACGGCAGATTGCTCAACCGCCTTCGCCAGAGCGGCTTTGCCGATTGCGAGGCGATCACGCTGATCGCGCCGACCGACCGCGGCATGCTTGGCGAGTTCCGCGCCAGCGGCTACGCCACTTTCCTGGCAAGGCCGGTGCGTGGCGAAACGTTGCTGCGCGTGCTTTTGACCCGCAGCGTACCTGCCCTCACCCAGCCACAGCCGGAAAAGCGCGGCGCACCATCCGTCCGCGCCATTGGCGGCCCCCAGCAGGGCCTGTCGGTGCTGATCGCCGAGGATAACGACATCAACGCCATGCTTGCCCGCGCCACGCTGCTGAAGGCCGGGCATCGCGTGAAAGTGGTCGGCAACGGCAAGGCCGCCGTCGAGGCCGTCACTGGCACCGGCCACAAGCACCGCTTCGACGTGGTGCTGATGGACCTGCATATGCCTGTCATGGACGGGCTGGACGCCATAGCCGCGATCCGCCGGCATGAGGAGGAAACCGCCGCGTTGCCGGTTCCGATCATGGTACTTTCGGCGGACAGTCAGGAAAAGACCCGCCACGCCGTGCTCGCCCATGGCGCCAGCGGCTTCGTCACCAAGCCGCTCAACCCCGACGCGCTTGTCCATGCGATCGAGGGCCACGTGGCCGCGTGATCCGCCGGCTGTCCTTCCTGACTTCCCTGCGTAACATAGCCGGTTGAAGGATTACCCAGCCGACGAAGTATTGCCCGCAGCACCGTATCACGGTACTGTCACAATCCTGTTGCACCTACACCGTATCCCCGTGCCAAGAGGGATGGCTCGAAGGAGAATCACTCGTGCATACAGTTATGCCGGAATGTGACGCTCGGCCGAACGCCAGCGGTGCTTTGCTCACCGGGCGGAACGTCGATGCCGTCACAAAAGGCGAAGCGCTCGGCCGTATCGGCAACCTCGAAGTGCGGCTCGCCCGCAACGAGGCCGAGATCGCCGCCGCGCAGGAAGTGCGCTACCGGGTGTTCTATGACGAGCTTGGCGCCAGGAAGAACCTGTTCCAGGTGCAGGACCGCCGCGACGCCGACCATTTCGATCCGCTTTGTGATCATTTGCTCGTCTTCGACACCTCGCTGTCCGGTCCCGAGCATCGCCGCATTGTTGGCACCTATCGCCTGCTGCGGCAGGAAATTGCGGCAGCGGCCGGCGGCTTCTATTCCGAGGGCGAATTCGAGCTGACCAATCTTATCGCCCGCCACCCCGGCCAGCGTTTCCTTGAGCTCGGCCGCTCCTGCGTCTTGCCGGAATACCGCTCGAAGCGCACCATCGAGGCGCTCTGGCAAGGTATTTGGGCCTATATCAATCATTACGGGATCGGCGTGATGACCGGTTGCGCTTCGTTCCACGGCACCGTGCCGGCGGCGCACGCCGAAGCGCTGACCTATCTCGCCCATCACTGCCGGACGAATTCGGCCTGGGACGTGCGTGCGGTCGCCGGGCGCTACTGTTCCATGGATCTGATGCCGATCGAGGCGGTCAACGCCAAGGCCGCGATCGCGGCGATGCCGCCGCTAGTCAAGGGTTATCTGCGCGTCGGCGCGCGCATCGGCGACGGCTGCGTCATCGACCGCGAATTCTCGACGGTCGACGTGTTCGTGGTGATGCCGGTCCAGGAGATCGGCGCCCGCTACGTCAACTATTATGGCGGGGAAGCCCAGCGCTTCGCCGCTTGAGATTCCAGGGGGTAGCGAATAGGAAGTAGCGAGTAGCGGGAGTTCCGCCAACTCGCTGCGGATTGTTGTCCCTATTCGCTACTCACTATTGCTACTCCTTCTCATTTCACGGAATATCTTCCGGTCGCCGACCAGGCCTGCTCTTGTAGGACGGAAAGGCCCAGCCGAATTTGAGCGCGCCGCCACGCACGCAGAAAGCAGCCATGAAGCCTGCCAGGCCCGAGGCGAGCGGGGGCAGCCCGGCGAAATCGCCAAGCGTGTAGAGAGCGGCGCCCGCAAGTGCTGCGGTAACGTAGATCTCCGGTCTCAACAGCACTGAAGGCTCACCGGTCAACAGATCGCGAAGAATGCCGCCAAGGGTGGCGGTGAGCATGCCGGTAACGATCGAAACGGCCGGCGAGCCGGTAATCGTCAGCCCCTTGGCCGCACCCATCACCGTAAAGGCGGCAAGACCGATGGCGTCTAGCCAGAGCAGCAATCTGTAGCGCGATTCGACGCGGTGCGCGCTGAAGAAGACCACGACCGCCACCGCCGCGCAGATCAGCACATAGTCGCGGTTTCCGACCCAGAACACCGGCACGTTGAGGATGACGTCGCGAAACGTGCCGCCACCGATGCCTGCGACGCTGGCCAGGAACAGGTAACCGATAATGTCGAGCTGTTTGCGCGAGGCGGCCAGCGCACCGGTCGCCGCGAAAACGGCGACGCCGGCATAGTCGAGAAGCTCGATTGGGTTCAAGGACATAGTGGAGTAAGGGAGTGGGTGAATAGGGAATATGAATAGCATGAAGCCGCACGATTGGTACGGACCTAATCACGCATCCTTCTCAGCTTGCTCATTCACAGGCCCTGGCTCGACCGGCGCTTCACCAGCCACATGCTTGGGACCGCCTTTGGCAACGCCGACCATGGCCGGCCGCAACACCCGCTCGCCGATCGAATAGCCTGGCTGCACGACCTGGACCACTGTGTTGGCCGGCACATCCGGATTGGGCACCTCGAACATTGCCTGGTGGAAATTCGGGTCGAATTTCTCGCCCTCCGGCTCGAGCTTCTTCACCCCGTGCCGCTCCAGCGCCGATAGCATGGCGCGCTCGGTGAGCTCGACACCCTCGATCAGCGCCTTGAAGCCGGCATCGCCCGACGCCTTGGCCTCAGCCGGAATCGCATCCAGCGCGCGTCGCAGATTGTCCGATACCGACAGCATTTCCCGGGCGAAATTGGCAACGGCGTAGGCACGCGCGTCGTGCACATCGCGGGCGGTACGGCGGCGCAGATTCTCCATCTCGGCCGCGACGCGGAGCGCGCGGTCCTTCAACTCGTCGTTTTCCTTCAGCAGCCGCACAAGCGCCTCGTAGTCGCCGTCGACGCTGCCTTCCGTATGTTCGGTAGCAGCCCCGGTCGTCTCGGCTTCATCGGGCGCGCGTTCGTCTTTTGCCTGGTCGCTCATCGCCGTTTCCCGTCATTTCGAATGATGTGGATTTTGTGCCCGATATCGAGGTTTGGCGGCCAAAAATCAAGGGGCAAGCGGTACTGAAGAGGCCGCCCGCCCTTCGACGACGCATCATGAAGACCTTTCGATATTAATTCAAATTTTACTGTAACCGCCGGCTTTGCTTGCCAAGATGCTGCGATGGGGGAACTATTCGTCTGCTGGAAGAGTTTCGAAGCCGACACAGGATTTTGAGATGACGACCCGCAACAACGGCGACCATAACAAGAATGGCGCCCGCAGCAACGACGAAAGACGTGAAAGGCTCGCGGCCGGCATCAGGCGCCAGTTCGGCACCGAGGCAACGACGCGCTTTCTGCGTGCGCTGCCGGCGTTCCGGACGGAGAACGACATTCCCGATCGTTTCAGGGAATTGCTCGACCGTCTGGACGGCATCGAGAGCAGCGTAGCCGCCGGTGGCCACCGGCGGTAGACCAACACATTCGCCTGTCGTTGCGCGCCGCCGGAACCCAAGCATGCCCTTCCACATTGCAGCACCTTGCGCGTCGCGCGACAATTACGCGCAGTAACTTGGCGTGATCCCTGCCTTGCGGCGACGGAATGGTCTGTCTATGATTCCTGATGAACATGATTTCCCCCGAAGCTGTGGCGAATAGCAAACGTGCCTGGTTGAAGATCCTGGCGCGCTACAAGAAACCTGACAGGCGGCGCAGCGCCGTCGAACTTGCCATCACCCTCGTTCCCTTTGCCACGCTATGGGCACTGTCCTCGGTTGCCTATGCCCATGGTCATTGGTGGGGTCTGATCCTCATCCTTCCGGCCGCCGGCTTTTTGGTGCGGATCTTCATGATCCAGCACGATTGCGGCCACGGTTCCTTCTTCGCCAACCGCACCGCCGACGACTGGATAGGCCGTGGGCTGGGCATCCTGACCTTGACGCCCTACGATTGCTGGCGGCGTGCCCACGCCACCCATCACGCCAGCGCCGGGAATCTCGATGAGCGCGGCACGGGCGATATCAAGACGCTGACTGTCGCGGAATATCGGCAAATGTCCTGGCGGGGCCGCCTTGCCTATCGTCTCTATCGCCACCCGCTCGTCATGTTCGGCCTCGGCCCCATTTGGCTTTTCATCTTTGAGCAGAGACTGCCGGTCGGCATGATGCGAGGCGGCCTCACGCCCTGGGTGTCGTCAATGGCCACCAACGTGGCCATCGCGGTCGCCACCGCCGCCCTCGTCTGGTTCGTCGGCTTCGAAGCGTTCCTGGTTGTCCATTTGCCCATCGTCGTTCTGGCCGGTTCCGCCGGCATCTGGCTGTTCTACGTCCAGCACCAGTTCGAAGAGACCGAGTGGGCAAAGGACTCCGAATGGGAGTTTCAGCACGCCGCCCTGCACGGCTCGTCCTATTATGACCTGCCGCCGGTGCTGAACTGGTTCACCGGCAATATCGGCGTCCATCACGTGCATCACCTCTCCGCCAAGGTGCCGTGCTATCGACTGCAGGAGGTCCTGAGGGACTATCCGGAACTGCGCGAAATCGGCCGCGTCACGCTTCTCGACAGCCTGCGCTGCGTCAAGCTGGCGCTATGGGATGAGAGCCGCAGCAAGCTGGTGTCGTTTCGCGAAGCGCGGATGACTGCGTAAACGCACCGCCGCACCACAGGTGCGGCGGTTTTCCAAGACCTGGCTCAAGCCGCCTTGCGTTCGTCGCGCATCAGGATCTCGCCGTGGCGGATCTCGGTGCCGAGCACCTTCAGACATTCGCGCATAAAGGCGGCGAGGCCCGGCCAACCCTTGGCCGATACCAGATTGCCGTCGACATGGGCGCCGGTCGGCGCGACATCGATGTAGGTGCCGCCGGCGAGCGTGACTTCCGGCTCGCAATACTGCAGCGCCGCGACTTCCCTGCCACGCAGCACGCCCTCGACCGCCATCAGGATCTGCGCGCCATGGCAGATGGTGAAGATCGGCTTACCGGTCTCGTGGAAATGCCGCACCAGCGCCTGCACGCGCTTGTCGATACGGATATATTCCGGGCCGCGCCCGCCCGCCGCATAGACGGCGTCGTATTCGGCCGGATTCACCTCGGAAAAGGTCTTGTTGAGGATGTAGTCGTGGCCGAGCTTTTCCGTATAGGTCTGGTGGCCCTCGAAGTCGTGCAGCGACGTCTTCAAGATATCGCCCGCCTTCTTGTCAGGGCAGACGACATGGACAGTGTGGCCAACCGCATGCATAGCCTGTTCAAAGACGAAAATCTCGTATTCCTCGCTGAACTCGCCAACGAGCATCAATATCTTCTTACCAGCCATTCCGGTTCCTCCCTTAGTGGCGACATTTATTTCGGATCACGAAATAATGAGCCTATCCTAAGGGCAGGGCACCGAAAATAAAAGACTGAATCTGCAAGGTGGTCCGACCAGATGCGGCGATCTGCTCGCGCCGGCGATCAGCCGGCGCGCACCCGCCGCCAGGAATATTTAGGGCCTTTGGCCTCCGGCTTCTCGGTCGGCTGATAATACAGCGGCAGGCCGCCGGTGCGGCCTTCCTCGAGCCGTTTCAAAAGCACCGGATGCGACACTTCGAACTCGTCGAAGCCGAGGCGCAGCATATGCGGGAGCTGGTCGACCAGAACCTGCCCGGTGGCGCGAACCGCGCCCTCGAAGTGGTAGCGGCTGCGCAGCAGTTCTCCCTTGGAGAAGGAACGGCCGTCACTGAAAGCCGGGAAAGCCAACGCCACCAGCGATATCTGGTCGAGCAGGTCGGCAATTTTTTCGAGTTGGTCACCGGGCTGAAGCAGCACGCCCAGACGTTCCTTTGCCGACCGGCGCACCGCTGGGTCGAGGTTGAGAAACGCCTGCAGCGGCAGGATGAAGCGGCCATTGCCGGACAGCACGTCGGCACTCTCGGCATGAGTCCACTCGTCCTCGCTAAAACCCTTCGGGGTCCAGAGGCGGGGAACGG
>NZ_RZSU01000169.1:0-9721 GCF_003997585.1 Mesorhizobium sp. M5C.F.Cr.IN.023.01.1.1
GGTGTGGTCACTTCGTTCGACAATTTCTGTGTTCTGCTGCGTCGAGACGGCCATTCCCAGCTCGTCTACAAGCACGCCATTTCCACGATCATGCCGAGCCAGCCGGTTCAGATGTTCGATGGCGAGGAAAGCCAGGGCGCCTGATTGGCACGTAAGAAAGACGCGGACCGCAGCGTTCGCGAAAAACCAGCATATCAGCCGGGGACGGAAGCCGAAGGCCCGACCCGGGCCGTGGTCATCGTGCCGGTGCTTACCCGCCAGCCGCGCGGCGACGAAGACACCAATCGTCCGCGCCTGATGCGTTCCGCCGAGGCCCGCCACGACGAAGCGGTTGGTCTTGCCCAGGCCATTGACCTCGACCCGATCCATACCGCGGTGGTGACCGTCAATGATCCGCGGCCCGCAACCTTGCTCGGCAGCGGCAAGGTCGCGGACTTCGCCGAGATCGTCAAGGAGGGCCGTGCCGAACTGGTTATTGTCGACCATCCGCTGACGCCGGTGCAGCAACGCAATCTGGAAAAAGAATTGAACGCCAAGGTGCTGGATCGCACCGGGCTGATCCTGGAGATTTTCGGCGAGCGCGCGCGCACCAAGGAAGGTACGCTGCAGGTCGATCTTGCGCACCTCAACTATCAGAAGGGCCGGCTCGTGCGAAGCTGGACCCACCTCGAGCGCCAGCGCGGCGGCGCCGGTTTCCTTGGCGGTCCTGGCGAAACGCAGATCGAGTCGGACCGCCGTGTCCTGCAGGACAAGATCAACAAGCTGAAACACGAGCTGGAAACAGTGCGGCGCACCCGTGACCTGCACCGCGCCAAGCGCAAGAAGGTGCCGTTCCCGGTTGTGGCGATCGTCGGCTATACCAACGCCGGCAAGTCGACGCTGTTCAACAGGCTGACCGGAGCAGGGGTGCTGGCCGAGGACATGCTGTTTGCCACGCTCGACCCGACACTGCGTCGGGTGCGACTGCCGCACGGCACGCCGGTCATCCTTTCGGACACCGTCGGTTTCATTTCGGACCTGCCGACGCATTTGATCGCGGCCTTCCGGGCAACGCTGGAAGAGGTGGTCGAGGCCGATCTCGTCATCCATCTGCGCGATATTTCGGACCCCGACACGGCCGCCCAGGCCGAGGATGTCGAGCGCATCCTCGCCGATCTCGGCGTCGATGCCGGCGACAGCAAGCGCGTCATCGAAGTGTGGAACAAGATCGACCGGCTCGATGAAGGCAACCGGGCGCGATTGCTCGCCGACGGCATCGACGGCAACAAGGCGCCGCCGATTGCCATTTCGGCCGCCACCGGCGAGGGCATCGATGTGCTGAAGGCGAAAATCGAGACAAGAGTTTCAGGCGAACTGGAAACGCTGACCGTCACGCTCAAGCCTGACCAGCTTGGGTTCGTCGACTGGCTCTACCGCAATGGCGACGTCGTCTCGCGCACCGACAATGAAGATGGCGGTATAACCGTGTCGCTCAAAGCGACGCGAAGCGCACACGAAGAGATAGAAACCAGATTGCATCGTAAAAACAACGGATAGTTTCTGTTACTTCGCGCTTTTGGCTTGCTGCCAAAGCGCCTCCATCTCGTCGAGCGTCGCCCTTTCCAGCGTGTTTCCGGACGCTTCCAGCGCTTGCTCGACATAGCGGAACCGCGACCGGAATTTCTCGTTTGTGCCGCTGAGCGCCGCTTCGGAATCAACCTTGAGATGACGTCCGAGATTGACGACGGCAAACAGCATGTCGCCGAACTCGTCCTTGATCGAAGCGGTATCGCCCTTGGCAAGGGCCTGGCGCAACTCGCCGATCTCTTCCTCGATCTTGTCGAGGATCGGCGTGGCCTCGCTCCAGTCGAAGCCGACGCGGGCCGCTTTTTCCTGCAGCTTGAGCGCCCGGGTCAAAGCGGGCAGGGCGACCGGTACGCTGTCCAGAAAACCGTTGCCATGATCCTCAGGATCGTGCCCGCGGGCGAGGCGGGCGTTTCGCTTTTCCGCTTTTTCCTCGGTCTTGATCTTCTCCCACATGCCCTTGGCCATGCCGGCGCTGCGCGCCTTCTCGTCGCCGAAGACATGCGGATGGCGGCGGATCATTTTTGTGGTAATGGCCTGGACCACGTCGCCAAAGGCGAATTCGCCGGCCTCCTCGGCCATCTGCGCATGGTAGACGACCTGCAGCAGGAGGTCGCCGAGTTCGTCGCGCAGATCGTCCAGGTCGCCGCGCGCGATGGCGTCCGCCACCTCGTAGGCTTCCTCGATCGTGTAGGGCGCGATGGTCGAGAAATCCTGCTCGATATCCCACGGGCAGCCGGTTTCGGGCGCGCGCAGCGCCGCCATAATCTCGATCAGCCGGGAAATGTCTTTCGAAGGTTTCATCTGTCGACGCTATCGTGCAGCGATCACTCAGCCAATGCTGTCACCCGGCAAGGGCGCATTGTCCACAGTTGCCAGCGACGGTCGGCTCAATCGAGCACTGAGACGATCGCCTTGGCGAGCGCGTCCATGCCGCCCTCCGGCAGGCCGGCGACGTTGATGCGGCTGTCGCCGACCATATAGACACCGTGCTCGGCGCGCAGCCGCTCGACCTGCGCTTCGGACAGGCCAAGCCGGGAAAACATGCCGCGATGGCTGGCGACGAAATCGAAGCGATCGGAATTGGACTGCCGCCGCAGCGCTTCGGCGAACTGCACCCGAAGCCGCAGCATGCGCAGGCGCATCTCCTCGAGCTCGGCTTCCCAGTCGGCGCGCAGTGCGGCGTCTTCAAGCACGATGCGCACCGCGGCCGCGCCGTGGTCCGGCGGCATCGAGTACATAGCGCGCGCCGCCGACAGCATCTGGCTCATTGCGACATCCGCCTGCGCGCTGTCTTTAGCCAGGATCATGGCCGCGCCGACACGGTCACGATACACGGCGAAATTCTTGGAGCAGCTCGAGGCAACCACCATTTCCGGGACTTTTTCAGCCAGCAGGCGCAAGCCGGTGGCGTCCGCGTCCAGGCCTTCGCCAAAGCCCTGATAGGCAATGTCGACAAAAGGCAGCAGGCCGTGCTCGATGACCAGGTCGGCTATTTCGGCCCACTGCGCGCTGTCCAGATTGGCGCCTGTCGGGTTGTGGCAGCAACCATGCAGCAGCACCACGTCGCCGCTCTTGGCGGTCGCCAGCGCGCTCATCATGTCCGCGAAGCGAACAGCACCTGATGCAGCGTCGAAGTAGGGATATTCGCGTATCTGCAAGCCGGCGGCGCGCATCACCGGCATGTGGTTCGGCCATGTCGGGTCCGACAGCCAGATCGTCGCGTCGGATCGCGTCCTCTTGAGCAGTTCGGCCACCAGCCGCAGCGCGCCGGAGCCGCCGGGTGCCTGCGCCGCGCGGATGCGCGAAAACTCGGCCGCAGGGCCAAAAACCAGCCCCGCCATCGCCGTGTTGAAGCCGGTATCGCCGGCAAGGCCGAGATAGGTTTTGGTATCCTGGCTCTGCAGCAACCGTTTTTCGGCTTCGCGCACGGCGCGCATCACCGGCGTCTTGCCATCGCGATCCTTGTAGACGCCGACGCCGAGGTCGACCTTGCTGGGGCGGGGATCGGCGCGATAGAGGCCGATCAAGGCAAGGATCTTGTCGGCTGGGGCAGGCTGGAGGTCTTCGAACATCGGCGCGGTTCCGTTGGCGGCGGAGTGATACGCAAATCGGCTGTGCTGCGCCAGCGGTTTCATTTGCACCAGGCTGAAAACCGCCAACCAGGAGACAGGACGCAGAAATCCATAGCATGCCTCGAGGAAAGGCTCGCACGCGGCGAAAGCCTTGACGGCACGGCTCGTCGACGCCGTTCTATGACACCAGCTTGAGGGCAGCAGACGGCAAGGCGGCGACAGCTTGCTGCTTCTTGGCGCCCCAACCGATCCGCGGCAGCCATTCGAGGTAATAGGCGAAGCCGAACTGCAGCGCGATGCCTGTCGAGATCAGGATCGCGTCGTAGAGGAGCCCGCCCGGGCTGACGACCTTCATGACCTGCGCGATCATGGCGAGGATCGTTCCGGCGATGAAGACCGGCAGCGAATGCTTGCCGAGAACCGCGAACGGGTGTCCGGGCCCGGTCTTCGCCAGATTGGAAAGCGCCGGGATCGCCACGATCAGATAGGCGATCGCCAGAATGTGCATGAGCCGCGACAGCGACAGGAATGTCTTGTCGAAGCCGGTCAGCACGGTAGGCAGGCCGGAGGCCGTCTCGATGCCCCACAACGGCAGCCGCACCCAAATCAGCGCGCCGACCAGATACCCGACGGCCGCGCTCGCCATCATCCAGTTGAAGCGGATTTCGCCGCCGCGCTTGACGTGCAGCATGCCGGCGATCCCGATAACGAACAGAAACTGCCAGGAGAGCGGGTTCAGGAACCATAAGCCGTCGCCGGGATAATTCGAAGGCGCGATCTGGAAAATGCCGACGATGAGCCAGAGGAGAGCGGACGCAGCAAGCATCAGGCGGAGGCTGAACGTGCCAACCCACAGGAAAAGCGGCATTATCAGGAGAACGACGGCATACATAGAAAGAATATTGTTGTAGCCGATCTGATGCCCGAGCGCGGCGATGCCGAGCAGCGCTTCCGGCGTGTCCTCGATGATCATTTGGATGTTGATCAGCTTCAAAAGATCGGGCCGCGAGAAATGCAATGCAGCCGCCGAGAAGATCGCCAGCGTCGCGACAGTGGTCATGACGTGGGTGACATAGAGGACACCGGCACGCCGCCAGGCTTTCAGGGTGATGAGCAACCGGTTCCCCGGCTGGAACTTCAGTCCGTAGGCGAGCCCAACGGCAATCCCTGAAACCAGCACGAAGGCTTCGGCCGAATCGGAAAAGCCGAAATTCTTGTGCGTGAAATACTCGAAGATCGTCCCCGGCACATGGTTGATGAAGATCGTCAGTAGCGCTAGCGCGCGGAAGACATCGATGCGGGTATCCCGCTGGGTTGGCACATTGTTTGTCATGTAGGATCGATAATTCGTTGAACAAAGCGGGCCCAAAGGGCTGTCGGCGAAGGGAAGATTCGGCGGTGAATGTTTCCTGCCTATAACTCGCAAGTGCCCCGAAAAAGATGACACCTTCGCGATTTTCCGCGTCACAAATTAATTCAGGTATAAACATCGAAATCCCCGGTGGCGCTAAAACCGCGCGGCGAATTGTGGCGGCTGAGGGGAGGGCTGCTCGTTCGCGGACAAAGAAGCCGTACGCGCGATGGTGGCGTTGTACCGTTGATGCCAGACCTTTCCGGATCGCAAAAAAACTCAAAGAGCGGGATTAAAAACCTGCCATGCTCCGTAAACAGGCCATGAGAGGGTCGATGCCACGCTTCGATATGATAGGACAGCTTGGTTCCCTGCGGCGCTACGCGCGTTCGCTGACGCGCGACAGCGCGGAAGCAGAGGATCTGGTGCATGACGCGCTCGTGCGTGCCTATGAGCGGCGCGGCACCTTCCGCTCCGGCGGGAACCTGCGCGCATGGCTGCTGTCGATCGTTCACAATGCTTTCATTGACGGTTTGCGGTCCCGCAAGTCTGAAGCGGTGCGCGTCGAGCAGGCCGGATATCTTGTCGACGCCAGCCTGCAGGCTCCCCAGGAGCATTCCGTCCGCTTGGCGCAGGTGCGCGAAGCTTTTTTCAAATTACCGGATGAGCAGCGTTCGGCGCTGCATCTCGTCGCCATCGAGGGACTTACCTACAGCCAGGCGGCAGAGGCCAGCGGCGTACCGCTGGGAACGCTGATGTCGCGCATCGGCAGGGCGCGCGCGGCGCTCCGCGAGATGGAGGACAAATTGCCGGCACGTGCGAAAAACCACCTCAAGATCGTGGGAGGCCCGTGATGTCTGTGATGAGCGAACTGCGCGACCCGGTGACCGATGCCGACCTCGACGCCTATGTCGACGACCAGCTGGACGTTGCCCGCCGCATCGAGGTCGAGGCGTTTCTTGCCGCCCGTCCGGAGGCGGCCGCTCGCGTGATGTCCGACCTCAGGACGCGCGACGAACTGCGGGTGGCGCTTGCCGGATCCAAGGGCATGGCGCGGCCGGCAACGGCCGACGCAGCACGGCGGCTGGAGCGGGGACTGGCCCGGGGTCGCGCCTTACGCACGTTGCAGCGGGCTGCGGCGGTCGCAGTCTTGGTGGCCGCGGGCTGGTTGGCGAACGGGATCGTCGGGCCGATATCGGTGACGAAAGTCGTCGCTTCGACCCAGCCGCCTGTCTATCTGGAGGAGGCGATCCGGGCACACAGGACGACGATCATGCGCGAGGCGATGTCATCCCAGCCCGAAGCGCCGGATTACGATGCGGACGAAATCCGCGCCGCTACGGCGATCATCATGCCGTCGCTGCCGAAGGACTGGAAGGTCCGTGACGTCCAGATCTACCCATCGCAGTTCGGCCCGAGCGTCGAGATGGCCGTCGAAACGAGAGACCTGGGACTGGTCTCGCTGTTCGCGATCAGGCCCGGAACGTTCGACGTGGTCCAGCCGACCGTCGCCCCGTCGGGCGAAATTTCCTCGGCCTATTTCCAGATCGGCGAAGTTGCTTACGCAGTCGTCGCCCGAAGCGGTGTCCGCGATCTCGATCGCACCGCAGAAACGCTCGCCAACACGCTTTACTGACCTTCACAAAGGAGAACCTGCATGAACACCCCCAATCTAGGATACCGCACCGGCGTCGGAGCCCAAACCGGCGCCGTCTATGACGAAGGCCTGCGCCAGCACATGCTGCGCGTCTACAACTACATGGGAGTTGGCCTCGTCGTTACCGGCGTGATCGCCTTAGTCGTGGCTTCCACGCCAGCCCTCTACGTGCCGATCTTTTCCACTCCGTTGAAATGGGTGGTGATGCTGGCACCGCTCGCCTTCGTGCTGCTGTTCTCGTTCCGGATACAGACGATGTCCGCGGCCGGCGCTCAGGCGATGTTCTGGGCATTCTGTGCGGTCATGGGCCTGTCGCTGGCGTCCGTGTTCCTGGTGTTCACCGGGACCAGCATCGCGCGCACTTTCTTCATCGCCGCCACCATGTTCGGCGCGACCAGCCTTTACGGCTACACGACCAAACGCGACCTGACCCAGTTCTCGTCCTTCCTGATCATGGGCCTGATCGGCGTGGTGATTGCCAGCATCGTCAACATCTTCCTCGGCTCGACCGCACTCCAGTTCGCCATCTCGGTGATCGGCATCGCCGTCTTCATCGGTCTCACCGCCTGGGATACCCAGACGATCAAGGAGCAGTTTGCGGAAAACTTTGGTGCGGAGTCGCAGCAGAAGCTCGCCGTCTTCGGTGCATTCTCACTCTATCTGAACTTCATCAACATCTTCCAGCTGCTGCTGAACTTCACAGGCGAGCGCGAATAGGCCCGTCAAATCAACTGCATGTCGCGGCAGCGGTTGTGGAGCCGCGACATGCATAAAACAGGGACTTAGAGCGCGTCGCGAGAATCTCTTGGACGCGGGGCGCGCCTGGACAACCGGAGTTGCTTCCCATGGACAGGAACGACCAGCAGGCGATCGGGAATCTTTTCGAGAAACTTGCGAACGTCGAGCGACAGACCTTGCCGGGATAGATGCTGCCGTGACCGGCTCCGAAGATCACCGCACGGGGCATGAGACCATCGGCGAGGCGTTCGGGAAAGCCGAGAAAAGGAGGCGAGGCGGTCATTTCTTGATGGTCTTAATGATGGTTAGCTGAATTTCGGTGTTGGGTGTGTGTAGGAGGTTTGCAGTAGGCGCGAGATCCTAATCGACGCAAAATTCAGAGAGTCTTTCGTTCGGTTCACGCTGACATTTTCCACCATCCGAAAGTCGCATAAGATAGATTATGGAACTGAGATGCGGTTTTGATTGCGTGCTTTCGGCCCAACCGCAATTCCTTGTCCCCTGAGCGGAACTGCGGTTGGTAGCGCTGCGTCTCCCGGGACGCACACAGGTTCCTATGCCGCTTGCGGCACGCAGGCCTCGCAGATCGCCGCGATGTGCCGGTGGTCGGTGCCGCAGCAGCCGCCCAGGATTCGCATGGTCGGAAACGAAGCTGTCAGCCTGCTGTAGCGCCGCCCGAGATCGTCCGGATCGCCCGGGTCGAGCGTTTCCGATTCGTCCAGTTCGGCATGGCTTTTGGCCGAAGCATTCGCCTTCGCTCCATAGACGCGATCGAGCCAGCGCTCGCCCTTTTTCAGCGCCTGCATGAAATGCGTCGGATGGGCGCAGTTGATCATATAGTAGGCCGGCGCACCATCCGTCGCGTCGTCGACTCTGTCGATCGCCTCGCCGAGCGCCATGCCGGTCACCAGCTTCCCGTCCGTCTCCACGGTGAACGAGATCATGCAGGGCATGGCATGCACTTTGGCCGCCCGCGCCACGCCGATTGCCTCTTTGAAATTGGTGAGCGTATAGGCCGACACCATATCGGCTTCGGTCCGCGCGAAACTCTCAATTTGCACCGCGTGATAGGCTTCCGCCTCGTTGGCATCCATCTTGCCGGCTTTGTAGCCGTCGCCGCGCGGTCCGATCGCGCCGCTGATGACGCAGGGCGTTTCGGCGGTCTCGAACTCGTTGCGCAGGTCGAGAAGAAGCTCGATCGAGGCCTCGTTGACGGCGCGTAGCGCTTCCGGCCCGTAGCCGAGCAAGGTTCCCCAATCGGGGTTGGCTCGCCACGTCGGCGTGTCGAGGATGAAGCCGGTCCCACTTCTGCGCGCAATGGTCAGATAACGGACGTAGTATTCCTTCAGCTTCTGCCGGCCTTCAGGCGTTGCCATCAGCGTGAAGGAAGCAAAGTGCGGTAGGTCGAGGCCTTCGTGAAAGATGAGAGTCGTTTCCATGCCGCCATCGCTCAGGAATGTTCTGTTGGCGAGTTGCGGCAGATTCTGGCGGTACTTGGCCATGTGTGTCTCCAGTGGTAAGATAACACCGTGCCGCCCTCGTGGCGGCCGGTTCGGAATAGCCAAGTTTTAGCAGCACGTGCCGCCGGTGCGGTAGAAGGCTTGTGGTCCGGTACTCCACCGAAGCGGAAACCGCAGCAATTACAAACCGATAGCTGCGCTGGGCCGGTCGTATTGCTATCGGTGCCGATGTTGGCGGGTGTGAAAACCATACCGCCGGTACAGTAGATTTGAGGGCATTCGGTCATGCGCAAGGGTGCGGAAACGCGCGAACGCATTCTGGAGATCGCCGAGGCCTCGGTGCTCGCCAAGGGGTTCGGCGCGACTTCCATCGAGGAGGTGATCGCCGAAGCCGGCATCACCAAGAGCGGCTTCTTCTATCATTTCAAGGACAAGAACGAACTCGCCCGCGCCTTGATGCTGCGCTACGTCGAGGAGAATGACCGCATCTTCGATGATGTGTTTCACCGCGGCCGGCAATTGTCCGATGATCCGTTGCAGTCGTTCCTGATCACGCTCAAGCTGCTTGCCGAGCTGATGGGCGACCTTCCGAACGGCCACCCCGGCTGCCTGATCGCGACGTTCACCTATCAGGAGCGCCTCTTCGACCGCAACGTTCGCGACATCGCCGCCGACGCCGTACGTTCCTGGAACGGGCGGTTTCGCCATGCGCTGAACGAGATCGCGACCGTTTATCCTGCCCGCAAAGGCATGGATCTCGACGACGTTGCCATCATGTTCTCCTGTGTGATCGATGGCGGCATTATCATGTCGCGGGGGCTCGGCGATCCCCGTGTCCTCGGACGCCAGATCCTCGCCTTCCGAAGCGTCGTAAAGA